>NZ_CP009292.1:600000-756828 GCF_000767465.1 Novosphingobium pentaromativorans US6-1 | reverse complement strand
ATACACCAACTTGTGAGATTGAAGCCGCACAGTAGCCTCGTTGCAAGTTTCGAGCAATGAACGTCCACCAATCTTACAACTTCACCGATGATCTCCGTGCCAAAAGGTCATTTGCACCGCTCTCGGCAGGGCAGGGCGCGCAAACCGACCGATGATCTCGGTGCCGTTTACCCCCGAAACGAATCATGCCGAGTCGAAAAGCAGGCGCAATTCCATCGACCGATCGCGTAATCCCGTATGCACCGATGATCTCGGTGCCAACCGATGAAGACCGTGCGATTTACCGATGATCTCAGTGCCATAGCCACCGATGATCTCGGAGCGCATACCTATTACAAGAATCCCTAATCAAAATCCGATTCGCGAATCGGCTTCAGTGGAATTTGGAAGGTTTTTGCAGCGCACTTGCTAAACGGCACTGAAAACATCGGTGGTTTTGTAGGTTTCAACCACCAAAACCGGCCAAAACTGCCAACTGGCTTGCCAATCCCGCTCAAAGCTGTTGTTACATGAGGACCTTAGGCCCCGGATTCGGGAAGGGATAGGCAACATGAGCGGGGATACGAGCAAACCGATCGGGCACCAATATGCTCTCGCCATGCTGGATGGCGGGGAGGACCGCGTCAGGTCGCTGGCCAAGTCCGCCGGGACGCAGCTCACGATGGATGCTTTCCTGCGCGTCCAGGACGAGGAGCCGGTCCCGGCTTTTCTCCACTCCGCGCTTTGCGCCATGTCACTGCCAACCAAACGGCCCAAAGACGACACTCAGCCGATCCTGCGCGAGGATGGCAAGTACGCACTCGCGATCAATCCACGGCCCGTTCTGCAGAACGTCGACGGCAAGCCTGTGCTCAGAAGCCTGGGCGTCCCTTACGGCGCCTATCCCCGGGTTGCGCTCATCTACCTGCTATCGCAAGCCGTCACGAAGCGCTCACGCGATGTCTATCTTGGTCGCAACTTTACCGAATGGATGCGCCGGCTTGGCTATCAGACCGTATCCTACGGACCGCGCGGCACCGCGAACCGCATGCGCGAGCAGGTCGACCGATTGCTCGCCTGCGAATGGCAGATCCGCTGGGACGGCACCGATGCAGGCGACAATGCCTTTGCTGTGCGCGATGTGAAGATCTCCAATGAATATGCAGGCTCGCTCGAGAAGAACGGCGCCTTCGCGCGTGAGATCCGCATGTCGGAAGCCTTCTACAGCCACCTGATCGAACATGCCGTGCCCCTGAACGAAATCGCGATCCGGGAACTGAAGGGCACGCCGACCGCGCTCGATCTCTATACCTACCTGGCCTATCGCCTGCCGCGCATCACCAGCGACAAGGGACAGACGATTTCGTGGGATCAACTGGCGCGCCACCTTGGCAACAGCGCCGATTCCAAGCGTTTTCGCCAGACTGTGCGCGAGACGATGCAACTGGTTTCGGCCGTCTATCCCAACGCCAATGTGGATATGTCCGGACGAAAGGTCGTCCTGCACCCATCGCCAGCGCCTCTCGAACGCAAGCTGGTGGGGCCGCATTTGCGGCTTGTTGGCGCGCCGGCGGGGGAAAAGGCACCGAGATCATCTGTCCCGGCAGAACGAAAAAGCCAGCGCGACTTGCCGCAACTGACCGAAGAACTGCGAGCCTTTCCGGAAGGCAGTCTCAGTTTCGGGACGCGAGAGGGCGCTTTTCGAAAGATCGGTCTCGAGAAAGGCCAGCCCTGGTCAGTCGACACGATGGCAGACGCCTTTCGCGCCGGTTTTCCCGGAATTGCCAAGCTGCGCACCGACACCGAATGGCTGCGCGTATGGGAAGCCTTTGTGGTGAGCTATGCGAAGCGGCGATCGCAGGATGGCGGCGATTGACCGATGATGTCGGTGCGCATGCTCGATAAAATATGAAGTGGAAGATTGCCGGCTCGGGACCTGACAATCGAGTTTGCTGGATGTCCTGCATGAGGGATGGATCGGGTTGCTGCGTATAACCGTGCAAGCAGAGGTATTTCAGGAAACCCCCTAATGGACGATCTTGACCGGATCATAGCTCAATTGCGCGAAGAGCCCGTGCCGGAAAGGCTGGACGCTATGGAAGGATCGGTCATGGCCGGGCTGACGGCAGCGCGTGAGCGATTGGTGGCACGCCGCGGAATTGTTCTGGGCTGTGCCGTTGCAGGGCTGATCGGGCTTTGGGGCGGGCTTGCCTTGCCTGGTACGCAATCTGTGCATGAAGATCCGCTCCTGGGCCTGCCTGCGGCCGCGCCCTCGCACTTGCTGGCTTCGTGACCGTGGGAAGCCTGCGCCGCTATTTTCTTGCCTTCGTCCTTGCTTTCCTGGCCGCGCTGGCGGCCTTGCTGCTCGGACAAAAGCTGCGTGCAGGCGATAATCACGAGAGCAGGTTGCATGCCGTTCTTCATGAAGAACTCGATCTGGATCCAGGGCAGGAAGCGCAGATTGATCGGATCGAGCATGATTTTGCGGAAAGGCGAAAGCTGCTCGACGGGCGGCTGCGACAGGCCAATGCGCAGCTTGCGCAGGCTATGGAGCGCGAGCATGCCTATGGCCCGGCAGTGGAGAAAGCCGTTGACCAATCGCATATGGCCATGGGCGAGTTGCAGAAGGCAACTCTTCAGCATGTCTTCGCCATGCGTTCCGTGCTCCGTCCGGATCAGGCAAGACGTTTCGATGCGGCTGTTGCCCATGCCCTGACCGCGCCCCCAGAGGAATGATCCGGCGTGTCCGGGCAGGGGCGGCATTCAGCGGAACAGGCGGCAGGGCAGGGCGAGGATGCTTCGGCGGTGGCCGCTGCGCTTGCGGGTCGCCAGAGCGGTTTCGATACCCTCATGAAATTGCACCGCGAGGCGGTGTTTCGCTTCGTGTACGGACTTACCGGCGCTGAGAGCGACGCGCTCGACATCACCCAGGAGAGTTTCGTCGCCGCGTTCCTCGCTCTCAACCGCTATGATCGGTCGCGGCCGTTTCGCGCATGGATCCTGCGCATTGCGCGCAACAAGTGTCATGACTGGGCCCGGCGGCGAAAAGTCCGCCGCTTCTTTTCCTTTGCGGTGCCGATCGACGATGCCGTCCACATTGCCGACCCGCAAGAGAACCCGGAAGAGGCCCTGTCCTCGCGCCTGGGGGTGGAACGGATTCACGAGGCGATTGCCCGCCTGCCCGACAGCCTCAAGGAACCGCTCCTGCTTTGTTCACTCGAGGACATGAGCCAGGACGAGGCCGCTCAGGTCCTCGGTATCAGCCGCAAGGCCGTGGAGACGCGCATCTACCGCGCCAGGCAGAAATTGTCGCAGATGCTCGAGGGATAAGCGCAGAATTTGCGTATTATCGCAGATGACTGCTTTCGACCCATTCAATCGCCGCCGCTTCCTTGCCTTGTCCGGCATACTTGCCGGAGGCCTTGGGCTTTCCGCAGTGACTCCCGCCTGGGCCCGCAGCGGTACGCCGGGTACGGCTGGCTTCGGCACACTCTCGGGCGATTCCATTGCCTTGCAGATCGGCGAAAGTCACTTTGCCACCGGCGGTCGCTCGGCCCATGCGATTACCGTGAACGGTACGCTGCCTGCACCGCTCCTGCGCCTGCGCGAAGGCCAGAACGTGCGTCTTGCCGTGACCAACACCTTGCGCGAGCAAAGCTCGATCCACTGGCACGGCTTGCTGCTTCCCTTCCAGATGGACGGCGTGCCCGGCGTCAGTTTTCCCGGCATCGATCCCGGTGAGACTTTCGTCTACGAGTTCCCGATCGTTCACTCCGGCACGTTCTGGTACCACAGCCATTCCGGGATGCAGGAGGCGGTCGGGCTTTACGGACCCATCGTCATCGATCCCGCTGGTCCGGATCCGGTTGCCTGCGATCGCGAGCACGTAATCGTCCTGTCGGACTGGAGCCCGATTCATCCGCACGAACAGTTGCGGCGCCTCAAGATGATGGGCGGCTATTTCAACCGACAAAAGCAGACTCTGGCCGGGTTGCTGGCCGGCAAGGATCAGAGCCTGTCCGAGCGCCTGGAATGGGCGCAGATGCGCATGGATGCGACCGACATCTCGGACGTAACCGGATCGACCTACAGCTTCCTTATCAATGGTCATGGCACCCTGGAGAACTGGACGGGGCTGTTCAGGCCGGGCGAGAAAGTGCGGCTGCGGGTGATCAATGCCTCGGCCATGACCAACTTCAATTTTCGCCTCCCCGGTCTTGCGCTCAAGGTCGTCGCTGCCGACGGTAATCACGTCCAGCCGGTCGAAACCGATGAAGTGCAGATCGCAATTGCCGAGACATACGACTTCATCGTCGAGCCGGGCGAGGCGGACAGCTATGCCATCGTGGCCGAGGCGATTGACCGATCCGGCCTTGTGCGTGGCTCGCTTGCCCAGCGCCCCGGGCTTGTCGCCCCGGTTCCGGCGCTGCGCGAAAGGCCGCTGCTCACCATGCGCGACATGGGCATGGACATGTCCGGGATGGACATGGGCGAGGACGGAGTGATCGATCTCAGCAAGCCAGCCAACGACTCCATGTCCGGGCATTCGATGTCGATGCGCGACCCCACTGTCGCACCCGGCGTGAAGATGGGGCCGGGCGTGGCGACGCTTTCGCCCATGCCGGTCGACCGTCTGGCGGATCGACCGACCGGACTGGAGAACGCCGACCACCGCGTTCTGACTTATGCGGACCTGCGCGCGCTCGATCCCAATCCCGATCCGCGTACGCCGAGCCGCGAGATCGACGTCCATCTGACGGCCAACATGGAACGCTACATGTGGTCGATCGACGGCGAGGCGCTTTCGGAAGGTCCTGACCCAATTCCGTTCCGACTTAACGAACGGGTCCGTGTGAACCTCATCAATGACACGATGATGCCGCATCCGATCCACCTGCACGGTCACTTTTTCGAACTGGTCAGCGGTGAGCCCGGGCACCGGGTGCGCAAACACACCGTCAATGTGCTGCCGGGCGGCAAGGCGTCGTTCGACCTGACTGCGGACGGGGAGGGCGACTGGGCCTTCCATTGCCACATGTTGCTGCACATGCATTCCGGGATGATGCGCATTGTCACGGTTCGCGATGAGGGAGGAGCCGCGTGATGGCGCGCCAATCCGTCCGAGCGTTAGCTTCCGCATCGTTGCTCGTCATGGGCATGATCGCCCCGCAGCTCGCTGCGGCGCAGGACGCGCCCATTGACCATTCCATGCACGGATCCATGCATGACGGGAATGGCATGGACATGCCCATGGATGCTGGCGAGGCCATGCCCGCTGGCAACCATGAGATGCCGATGGACATGCCCATGGGCGAGGGGCATTCCGCCCATGCCGGCCACATCATGGCGGAGCCGGACGTCGCCGATCAGCCGGGCAACGCGCCGCCGCCGGCGGTGCCGACCGATCACTCTGCCGACCGCTATTTTCCGCAGGAGCGAATGGAGGCAGCGCGCGATGCGCTGTTGAAGCACTCCGCTTTCTCTACGCTGGCGCTCCAGGTCGACCGCCTCGAGTATCGCGTGAGGGACGGCAGGGACGGTTACGGCTGGGAAGGCGAAGCCTGGTACGGTGGCGACATCGACCGGATCGTCGTCGCCAGCGAAAGCGAGGGAACGTTCGGGGAGGCTGCGGAGCGCGTAGAAGTCGCCGCCTATTGGCGCCATGCTCTCGATCCCTGGTTCAACCTGCAGCTTGGCGCACGGCACGATTTGCGTCCGGACCCCCAGCGCACTTACGCCATGCTCGGTATCCAGGGGCTGGCGCCCTACTGGTTCGAGGTGGAGGGGCAGATGCTCGTGTCCGACAAGGGGGATGTGCACGCGCGCGGCAAGGCATCCTACGATCAGCGCCTGACACAGGTGCTGGTGCTCGAGCCTGAAGTCGAATTCGACTTTGCGTTTCAGGACGTGCCGGAAATAGGCGTCGGGGCCGGTTTCGAAAGGGTCGAGCTGGGCGCGCGGCTGCGTTACGACGCCAATCGCTCGCTCGCGCCGTATATTGGCGTGAACTGGGAACGCCAGCTGGGCGAAACCGCTCGCCTGTCACGCGCAGCGGGTGAGGGCGTCTCCGACTTTTCAGCCGTGGTGGGAATACGCGCCATGTTCTGAGCGGCGGCGCGCGCCGCGCCGTTCGCGCAGTTCCGAGCGATCTGCAGGGAAATCGAGGCGCAGCGATATTCGCTGCGCCTCGCTTATGGCTTGATTGTGACAGGCCCGCTCGTCAGGCCGGCCTGCGCCACAATGCGTAGATCTTGGCGACGTCGACCTGGCTGTCCCAGCTGCATTCGGCGCCTTGTTCGATGATGAAAGTATCCCCCTTGGCGAAGGTCGCCTCGCGCCCTTCTGCGTCGACGAATGTGACGCTGCCTTCCAGCAGGTGCATCAGTTCGCAGTGGTGGAAGAATATGGGTTTGCGCTGGTAGGGCGTTGAGTCCCACACACCGCATTTGAATGCCTCGTCGGTCGAGGCGAACATCGTGTTGGCCCGGCATGAGGGCGTTTCACCCAGCAACAGTTCGGCAGCCGGCGGGTTCGATGCAGAAAGCTCGGCATCGTTGGCGATGGACGTGATGCCGGGAGTACCGGGTGCGCCATCCAGATAGCGCATGAACAGCAGTTTAGTTGAGGCCGTGCACGACCAGGTGAAGGCGGTGCCGCGCGCCACCGCGCAGCTTTCGCCCACCGCCAGTTCCAGCGCGCCATTCGCGTCTGCAAGGGTTACTGCCCCCTCGAGGACGAAGATCCAGGTGTCGCCGCGATCTTCGCGGGTCTCGCCCCTGTCGGCTGCAAGCGCGATAAGCCCTACTTCGCACGGCCCGCTGCGCAGGGCGACGAGATGGGCGCCGCTGGTGAAGGGGTCGCTGGTTGACTTGTCAGTTGCGGGAAGATTGGCGGCAATTGCACGCAGATCGATGAAAGTGGGACAATCGGCAAAGGGGCTCACATGAGTCTCCGCAAAATGAAAGGGGAGGGGAGGGACGCCATTACCTCGAAGGCCGATGGTCATTTATCCATCGGCCTCCTTGGGACATGGCGGAATTCAGTTCATGCCGTGGTATTTCCAAGGGCGCGGACCGGAATGAGTTCGGCCTCGGTTCAGAGATACTTGAGCCAGGCGATGTCGCGGCGGCGTGCCTTGAGCTTGGAGAACCACACGGTCGGGACATAGAGAACCGGCAGCAGACCGGCGTACCAGATCCAGACCCAGGCGATGTTATCGACGCCGAAGAACTCGCCGTGATTGGGCCCCCAGATGTAGAGCGCGGTCATATAGAGCGCGCGCAGCACATAAAGGTGCAGCACGTAGAAGAACATTGGCGCTGCGCCGAATACCGCCAGCGCATTCATCCAGCCCTGGCCCTGCACCTTTTCGAATTGCGAGAGCAGAAGGGCGCCGATGCCCAGCGTCGGCAACAGGAACAGCAGCGAGGGCGGATACTTGGTCAGGGCGATGAAGGCCATGAACGTGCGCAGCGGCGTCTCCCCGGCGGTCCATGGCTTGTCGCCATAGACGTCGAGGAAGCGCAGCACGACAAAGGCGGCGAGCATGCCAAGACCGAGGAGCATGAGCCGTTTCTGACGAACGCCGGCATCCGAACCCTTGGCGAACCAGGGTCCCATGGCGTAACCCAGCGAAATCACGCCGATCCACGGCAGCACCGGGTAGGTCGTCTTCGCCATGAGGCCGAACGGCAGGTCGATCATGTCGCGCTGGTGCAGCATGGCCCAGGGCACGTAGAGCGGATGGCCGGGCTCGAGATGAATGGGATCGAGCAGGTTGTGACCGCACACGATAGCGAGGCCAATGGCGAAGAGGACCTTGCGCGGCAGGTGCAGAAGTGCCGCCAGCGCCACCATCGACAGGCCGATCGCCCAGATGACCTGCAGCCAGAACGTCGGGGGAAGCTTCGAAGTCCAGGCCATTGTAATGAGCGTGACTTCAAGGAACATGATGAACACGCCGCGCTTGAGCAGGAAGGTCGAGGCTTCCGCCTTGCTGTGGCTTTGCGTGTAGAGCCAGGCCCCCAGGCCGGTGAGGGCAACGAAGACGGGCGCGCACAGGTTGCTTACCAGGCGGGTAAAGAACAGCGAAGGCGCTACGCTTGCGGCATCCATCGGATCGGTAACCTGCATGTGCAGGAACCATGTCTCCCGCACGTGGTCGAGCAGCATGATGACCATGACGAGGCCTCGCAGGGCATCGATGCTCTGCAGGCGCTGGCGTACGGCGGCGGCCGGTTGGGTAAGCGGGCTGGCCTCGAACTGGGCTTGCCCCATGACAGCGGCATTTGCCATTGAAGGTACTGTCCTTTCCGCCGGGCGGGCTTTTGCCTGTCCCGATCGATTGCGATTTTCGATGCCACCATCGTGGCCAATATATTGCGACATTTCCTATGGAAGTTGTGGTCGGCGCAGTAAAAAGCGCATCTGCATTGGCCCTGGGGACGGTAGATGCTGCCGCAGCCTGTTGCGCCTGTGCCTGCTGGAACCGCCCTTGCGCCCGACACGGGCGGCGGGAATTGTCGGGCCCTGTGGCATCCGGGTCCCGCATCTGCTGAAAGAGCGCCTCTTTTCAGTGCAATCTTTCGAGTGCGCGATGCCATGTGTGCAGCGACGGAAGCTTCTGCTTCCAACATGCCCGGGCAATGCCACGCAGAATCGAGGTCTCGAATCCATGTCCCCAGTCGTCGAGCGAATTCACAGTGACGAAAAGCTGCCGGCTGTCGCCGACGTGGTGATCGTGGGTGCCGGCATCGTCGGCTCCGCGACAGCCTATTACCTTGCCAAGCGCGGCCTTTCTGTGGCCCTGATCGAAAAGGGCAACGTGGGTTGCGAGCAGTCGAGCCGCAACTGGGGCTGGTGCCGCCAGCAGAATCGCGATGCCCGCGAGATGCCGCTGTCGCTGCTTTCGATGCACCTCTGGGACGAACTGGCGGGTGAGATCGGCAAGGATCTCGGTTTTCGGCGCTGCGGTCTCGTATATGCGACGGACGATGAAAAGATGCTGGCCGGCTGGGAAAGCTGGCGCCCGGTGGCGAAGGAGTTCGGCGTCAATACCCGGATGCTGAGCGCGGCCGAGGCGGCTGACCGGATGCCGACGACGCGGCGTAACTGGGTTGGCGGATTGCATTCGGCTGACGACGGCAAGGCTGAGCCGGCGCTGGCTGCGCCGGTTCTTGCCGAAGGCGCAAGGGCGCTGGGGGCGACGATTCACCAGGAATGCGCCGCGCGGGCGCTCGATATCGCCAATGGAAGGGTCGTCGGCGTACACACCGAAAAGGGCACCATTCGCACCAATGCCGTGCTCTGCGCCGCCGGCGCATGGGCATCGCGCTTCGTCCGCACGCACGGGGTCAGTTTCCCGCAGGCCAGCGTTCGCCAGACTGCGCTGCGCACGAAGCCGACGGTCAATGTCGGCGACGTTCTCTATTCGCCCGACTTTGCCATGACGCGCAGACTCGATGGCAGCTATACCCTTGCGATCAGCGGTCGTGCGGTCCTTGAACTGACGCCGAAGGGCATCCGCTATGCCCGCGAGTTCATGCCCCAATTCATCCAGCGGCTGAAGGCGGTGCAGGTCGGTCTCGGAAAGTCGTTCCTGACCGGTCCGGATTCGGCTGCTGCCCTGTTGTTCAACGATGACAAGATTTTCGAGAAGACCCGCGTCCTCGATCCCGAACCGCTTGGCCGGCAAGTGCGGCAGATCATGCACAATGTGCGCTCGACTTTCCCGCAATTGGCGAACATCGAGATTGACAGTGCCTGGGGCGCATTCGTCGATTGCACGCCCGACGCAGTGCCGGTCATCTCGCAGGTCGACAAGGTCGACGGACTTGTCCTTGCCGCAGGCTGTTCCGGGCACGGTTTCGGCGTTGGGCCGGGTATTGGCTATCTTGCCGCGCAGCTGATCGTCAACGATACGCCCAGCATCGATCCCACGCCATTCCGGCTCTCGCGCCTTGTCGATGGTTCGAAAGTGGAAGTCGGCGCGCTCTGATCGCGTCGCAGAACGCAGAGCCTAGCGCGTTTCGATCCAGATCGGGTTCGAATAGAACCACAGGTCTGACCACGGATCTTCTCCGGGCTGGTCCGGTAAGGGTTCGCCCTGGTCCGTGCTGGTGCCGCGCAGGCGCAGGTACTGGGATGCTTCGATCTTCGGGATGCGGTAGCGCAATGTGACCTCCCCATTGCGGCGCTCACGCGTGGAAACCGGAAAGCGACGTGCGACGTGCGTGTCGGGCGTGCCGCTGCGCAGGCTGCCGGCGATCAGGTCGACATGGTCGAGCGGCGCATGGGAACGATCTTCGGTATCCGGCAGCCTCAGGCGGATCGTGAGGACAGGGGAAGTGCCGCGCTTCAAGTGCAGGGTCTGGCCGAGTTCGACCTTTCGCGGTTTGCCGTTGTCGTCCGAAACCGACAGCGAAAGGCCGGTCACCAGATTGCCGGTTGTCACGAAGACTCGTCCTTGCCGAAGGCCTTCCAGCACATCGTCCGGATCGCGGCGGGCATGAACCCATGTCCTGGCATATTCGCCAGGCCAGAAATCGGCGCCGCCCTCGCTCCAATGGCCGTGCGAGTCCGAACCCACGGTGATCCACCAGCGGCGTCCCTCGCTCAGCATGGAGTCCCAGGCGCCGCCGAGAATGGCGGTCATCTGGTCGAATCCACCCAGGGTGGGATAGCCCCCGTAGAGTCCGCGCGATCCATGGGCGAGATCGCGGCCGGGAGACGGGCGCGCCGCCTGGTGGCCGGGAGCGCCCTCCATGCCCACGGCTATGCCCGGTGCCGTATCCATCCAGGCGCGGAATTCGGCCGGATCGTGCAGCCCCCACTGGCCTCGTCCTGTCGCCGTGCGCGAAGGATGGTTGGCGAGGAGGACGGGGGGATGATCCAGCGCCGCCATGAAGCGCAGGGCATCGAGCATTCTTGGCTTGGTGTCTCTTGCAGGATCGGTTGGCCAGGCATCGCGCTCGGCAAATCCGGCCTCGATGCGGCGCAGATCCTCGCGCTCGCTGGCGGTCATCGGCATGATGAGGCTGGCATGCTCACCGCCGGGCGTGTCGAATTCAAGCCCGTAGAACAGCATCATGCCGGGGAAATCTCTGCGTACGTCCTGAAGCGATGGCCAAGCCAGCCGGGCGTTCAGGGCGGAATGTCCCGGGCCGCCATGGTCGGTGGAGACCATCCAGTCGAGGCCGAAGCGGCTGGCCATCTGCGCGTTCTGCCGGATCGTGTGACGGCTGTCGCCGCCCATTACGGGCTTGGGCAGGGCGGTCGGATCGGACGGGTCCTTTTGCCAGCCGGCGCTGAATTCGCTGTGCACATGGTGATCGCCGGCAAGCCACTGGCGGCATGCTTCGTCATCTTTCGGCGGTGAGGCGGCTAGAAGCAGCGCGGATGTGCACAGGAGCGCCAGGGAGCGGGGCATGGGGAGAAATCTCGTCAATCGAAAATGGGGGTCGACCGAAAACGGGGTGGGCCGAAAACGGGGGTGGGCGGCGCTCCGGGGGAGGGCGCCGCCCAGGTCGATTACAGGCTCATGCGCGCCGTCAGGCGCACGGTGCGGCCGTAGTCGGTATATCCGCCGAACCAGTTGTCGCCGACGAACTGGCGCTGCTTGGCATTGGTGACATTGATGCCCTGCAAGGAGACCTTGAGGTGATCGCTCGCCTTGAGGCTGATGCTGGCATCGAGGCTGCCGAAGGCGCTGTCGTTGATCGAGAGGTTGTCATTGGTGCCTACGGACTGCAGCACCTTGCCTCGCCATGAGTAGCTGACCCACGCTTCGAACGGGCCGTTCTCATAGAAACCGGTCAGGTTGTAGCTGTGCCGCGCGATGTTCGCGAGGTCATCCTTCAGGGTGTCGCTGTAGCTCGCCTTGGAATCGGTGAGCGTGTAGTTGGCCTGCAACCCGAGGCCGTCCAGCGGGGCGGGCAGGAAGCTCAGGCGATGCTGGAAGGCGAGTTCCAGCCCCTTGACCGAGGCATCGCCGCCGTTGGTCGGTGCCGTCAGCATGTAGGTCTGGCCGTCGACCACGAAGTCGGAGACCTGATTGTACACGAAAGTGCCGATGTCCTTGTAGAAGACGCTGGCGCTTATGACGCTGCCGGGAGCGAAATAGTATTCGAGGCCGGCATCGTATTGCCAGGCCTGGAAGCGCTGCAGTTCGGGATTGCCGCCTCGCGCTTCGAAGATCGTGCCCGAGGAATTGAGCGTGAGGCGCGGAGCGAGGTCGGACAGGGAGGGGCGGGTGATGACCTTGGCCATGGCGAAGCGCGCGATGAGATCGCGTGCCGGTTCGATCACCAGGTTCGCAGAAGGCAGGAAGTCGTCATAGGTCGACGTGTAGCTTACCGGACGGGCTGCGGTGCCGTCATCCGCGTATCCGGCCGAAGTCTGGCGGGTATGCGCATAGCGCAAGCCCATATTTCCGCGAACGGGCATGGCGCCAAGCATCGTATCGAAGTTCGCCATGGCGAAGGCGGAAGTGATTTCTTCGCCGATGCTGTAGGAATTGCGCAAGTCCGACCGGCTCGGCGTGGAAGCCGACAGGGCGCTTTTGTTGCTATCGTTCCAGAACGGGTCGGGGTCCGGCACGACCCATGCGGTCGGCAGCGAACCGTTGGTACCGGCGAGAAAGTCGTTGAACGGGAAACGGTCGAAATAGGTTCCGTCGAAATACTGCCCGGCAAGCGATGTCAGGTTGACGTCGCGGCGGTCGTAGTCGCGGCTGCGATCACGATACTTGGCACCCATCGAGATGCGCGAGAACGGTCCGAAATCGACCGGTCGTTCGGTGGCGAGGCCGAAGGCATGCTCCTTGTCCACCGAGCTTACGTCGCGCCATTCGACACGGCGGAACGGGAGCTGGCCGGGATTTTCGAGATCGGCTTCGAGGAAGTCGACGCTGGGCACGTTCGTCCCGGCTGACTTGGGCATGGTCACCTTGACGAGTCCGACCGGACCGAGCAGGCGGGTGCGGGTGATCGGTGCGCTCGTTTCGCTGACGGCGCGCGTCACGTAGGCGGTGGGATGGAAAGTCCAGTCCCCGGCTCGCACATCGCCGCTGAGTCCGACGAACCAGTTCTGGTGCCGCATGTCGGAAACTTCGCGGCCGATCTGCGTCTTGCCTTCGGTCGTGGCGCTGATGAGCGCGCCATCTTCGATCACCGCCGATCCCGGGACGATCGTGTCGACATCGATGTCCGCCGAATAAGTCAGTTCGTCGTAGTGATCGTCGAGCCGGGTGTAGAAGCCTTCAAGCGTCAGATTGACCGCGTCGCTCGGCGCGAACTGGAGGGCTGCGTTGACCGCATAGCGCTTGCGGTCTTCCTGCTCCAGCGTCGGGCGAACGGCTGAAGGGGCGACAATCGCGCCGGTGTCCTCAATCCCGTCACCGTCGGTATCGACGCCCTCGGACATCTCTTCCCAGCCAACGCCGGTGATGCGGTCCTGGCGCAAGGTGCGCTGGGAATAGGAACCGGCGATCAGCAGGCCGAGGGTTTCGCTGTCATTCTTCCAGCTGGCAAGACCAGACAGGTTGGGATCGATCGTGTCCGCCTTTTCAACGTAATTACCCGCAAGCGTGCCGATGACTGTTCCGGATTCGAGGTCCATCGGCTTGAAGGTGCGGATATTGACGATGCCGCCGATGGCGCCTTCCTCGAGGTCGGCGGAAGGGCTTTTCATCACGTCGACACCGGCGATGAGTTCGGAAGGAATCGTGTCGAAGCGGAACTGGCGCCCGTTCTGGCCGCTGTCGCGCACGTTCTCGTTCACGGCGATCGACTGGCCGTTGAGCAAGGTCACCTGGAAGTTGGGACCGAGCCCGCGAACCTTGACGAAGAGTCCTTCGCCACGGTCGCGCTCGATGGTCACGCCGGGCAGGCGCTGCAGCGATTCCGCGATGTTCTGGTTGGGGAACTGCGCGATATCGACTGCCTCGATCGAATCGACGACATTATCGGCCTTGCGCTTGCGGTCCAGCGCATCGGCGATCGAAGCGGAGTAGCTTCCCTGCACGATGATCTCATTGTTGCCAGAAGCGCCATCGCCTGCCGCCGCGACAGCCGAAGTTGCGGTGGTCAGGGCAACCGGCTGCCTGGTAGCGGCCGGCGCGCGGTAAAGGATCGCAGTCTCTCCGGAGTAGCGCACGGCCAGGCCGGTGCCGCTCAGCAAGCGCTGCAGGGCGACCTCGGTGCTGGTGCGGCCCGAAACGGCAGGCGCGCTCTGTCCGCGCACCAGTTCGGGACGGAAGACGATCTCGATCCCCGTCTGGCGCGAGAGGATGCGCAGCGCCGAAGACAGGGGCTGTGCGGAAAGGTTCACGTCATGAACCTGGCTCGCCGCCTGGCCCTGCGCCTTTGCCTCAAGGGCATGGGCAGGGATCGCGAACAACGCGCAGGATGCGAGAAACGCGGAACGAAAATTCTTGTACACAAGGCCTCCAGTAGCCGGGAAATGTTGCCAACCAACGGCCGACAAGACACCGCCCGAAGAGTAACCCGGACAAACTTTTTTATTTCATTTTCAGGTACTTATTGTGACACTTCGATTACACGGAGATTATTTCGAGATGCGCCACCCCTCGCCTTCGCGGCGGGCTTTGAAGCCGTAGAGCGGGGCAAGCTTCTCCAGCAGCCTGTCGGGCTGGGTAATGCGAAAGCGGCCGGAAACCTGCATCGCGGCAAGGGCCGGGTCTACCGCAATCGGTGTTGCCGTCCTGCGCTCGATCAGGTCTGCAAGATCGGCAAGCGAAATGGCCGCCTCGTCGACCCACCCACCGCGCCAGTCTTCTTCCGCTCCGGCTTCGAAGCGCCCGATGGTCACTTCCTGCCCGATCGTCACGCGCGATCCGCGCCGGACTCTCATCGTTGCGGCCTCGGCCTTGGGCGCCCGTACTTCCACTACGCCCTGATAGACATCGACACGTGTATCCTTGGCCATTTCCCTTATCAGGAACCGGGTCCCGACGACGCGAATGCTGGCCCTGTCGGTTGCAATCAGGAACGGTCGGGCAGGGTCGTGGGCGACGTCGAACAGGGCATCCCCGCGCGTGAGGGCGAAGCGGCGTTCACTATCGGAAAAGCGCACCTGCGCCTCGCTGCCTCCACCCATTTCGACCCGGGTGCCGTCAGGAAGCTGGGCAACAAGCCGCTCGCCGGTATGCGTCTTGAGTGTCATGCCCGCGGCTATGCGCGGGTCCTCGCCGGTCATCGGATCGCGCCCGAATGGCGCCAGGTACGATACCGCAGCAACCATCAGCGCCAAAGCCAACGTCGCGGCGACCAGCCTGGGGCCGGCGACTTGCGCAAGCGTCCTTGCGGCTGCGGCGACACTGTTCCCGACTGCATCCAACGCCGACCAAAACGTTCGCTGCGCCGTGATGCGGGGCACATCCTGCATCGCCGCGACGAGATCGTCGTCCGCATAGAGATTGTCGGCGAGCATGTATTCCAGTTCGTGCGCGGGGCTTCGGGCCAGCCATTCGCGCAGTTCAATGCGTTCGGCTTCGCGCATCGGTCCCAGATGCTCGCGCTCGATCCACCATGCGGCCTGCGCCTGGATCTCCTCGAGGCGTTCCTCGTAACTGCGAAAGGCGCCGATCCGGATCACCATGGCCGTTCGCCCTCGATCATGAACTTGTCCTGATAGGCCCGCAGCGAAGCGAGCGCGCGCACGACGTGCTTTTCCACCGCGGCGCTGGATAGGTTCAGGGCCTTGCCGATCTCCTGGTAGGACTGGTTTTCCAGCCGCCTGCGGATCAGCACTTCGCGCCGCAGCGGTGGCAGGGTTTCCAGCGCCTTGCGAAACTGGCGCATCCTGTCATTGTCGAGCGCCGCCCTCTCCTGCGAGGGACGTTCATCGGCGTAATCCTCGACCAGACCGGCGACCATGCGCCGTTCGCGGCGCTGGTGGTTTATCAGCAGGTTGACCGCGATCTTGAACAGCAGGCCGCGTGCATTGCGCACTTTCTCACGCCGCTGGAATTCGACGAGACGGATGAATGCGTCCTGGGCGATGTCCTCGGCCAGTATCGCGCTTCCCGACTTGCGCATGAGGAAGGCCACGAGCGCCGCGCGCTCGCTCGCGTTGATTTCGAAGTCGGCATGCTGCGCGCTCATGGCCACGAACGGGGATAGAGCGGCTTGATCGCCGGATCTGACAGGCAGGACATCCACTCCACACTCCTGCAACGGACTGCGCCAATGCGAGCTCGCACTAGAGACAATCGAAGCCCGCCAATCCGGACAGGACTGGCGTACGGTCCGGACCTTCGGCCGGGTCTGAGAGTGTTTGGTTTGGGTGCAGGACAGTCACAACGGCGCGCTTAGGTGCGCACTATGACACTTTCGGGTCTTGTCACCCTCTTCGCTGGCGTGTTCTGGGTTCCTGAGAAAGCGATCCGGCCAATCGCGCGGGAAGGCTTTCGGGCGCGCAGGGCGCCATGCAAGGCGGGTCCTACCAGGCGTCCCAGAGAGGCTTGTGCCGTCGTTTGTCGGCAGCCGTCTGCTCCGGCAGCTTGTCAAAAGTGGGCCAGAAACCCAAAGTTTCGTACATCGAGCGTTCCAGGTAGGGATACGCGTCGCCGGCGGCGCTGTCGACGCGGGCACATTCGCCCAGTTCGGGAAGGCTTACGCGATAAAGTCCGTGTCGCTTGCGCGAATGCATCACTGACTCCCTGACTCGTTTCCGTGTCCGGGTACCGGCAGATACCCGATCGCGCCCATCCTGGCGAATCCAAAATAGGGGCAGGGGCCTTGGCGCAAAGCGGGATGTGTCGGCCCTTCCATGACAACGGTCATGCGGCCCTGGCGCTCTTGCCCTGCACTTTTGCGATATAGTTCCAGACATGCCCGGCCTCGATCGGGTGACTGTAGAAATATCCCTGGAGATGGGTGCACCCGGCGCTTCTGGTCGGCCCGACGAGGTGATCCTCGCTGATGCCTTCGGCCACGACTTCTGCCCCGACATGGCGCGCCATCGTTACCGCGGCTTCCAGGACCGCCAGCGAGGCGGGATCCTGTCCAAGATCCATGACGAGGCTGCGATCCAGCTTCATGCGGTCGAACTTGAAGCTCTTGACCATCGAGAGCGAGGAATAGCCCGTTCCGAAATCATCAAGGGCAATGCGAAAACCCAGGTTGCGCAGCAGGTTCAGGGTGAGCAGCGCGCGCGTATTGCGCTCGATGGAAAGAGATTCGGTCACTTCCAGGAAGAGCCTTTGCGGTGCTATCCCGTTCTCGCGGCAGCAATCGAGCAGGAAAGTGCTGAACCCGTCATGCTGCAACTGCAGCGGCGAAAGGTTGAGGCTCATGTGAATGTCGGGCCACTGGGCAAAGTCCTGAAGGGCCCTGCGGATGATCCATTCGCCCAGACGCACCATCAGCCCACTTCGCTCGGCCGCGGGAATGAAGGTGGACGGCGGGACTTCGCCGAGCTCGGGGTGCTTCCAGCGCACCAGTGCCTCGACTTCGCGGCAGTCCTCGTCGATCGAATGGATCGGCTGGTAGACCATGCGCAGCTGCCCGGCATCGAATGCGGATTCAAGATCCTTCTCCAGCGCCCGGTCGACCGACCGCTCCTCTGCCATGTGCGCGGCGAAGGCGGTGGCGCAATTCCGGCCGTTCTTCTTTGAGGCGTAGAGGGCAAGGTCGGCATTGCGCAGGATGGCGTCGACGTCCGATCCGGTCGGCAGCTGCACTTCGGCCACGCCCAGCGAGACGGTCGAGGCGACGGAATACTCGCCGAGGCTGAAAGGCTCGCGCATCGCCTCGACGAGGGCGGAGCCCTTCGCGATGCCGGTTACCTGAGCAGTGAGCGGCAGGGCCACTGCGAACTCATCGCCGCCAACGCGCGCCACCAGGCTTCGATCGCCGAGAAAGGACTTCATTCGCGCGCCGATGATCCGGACCAGCTCGTCGCCCGTGGCATGGCCGTAATCGTCGTTGATGTGCTTGAAGCGGTCGATGTCGATCAGCATGAAGGCGAAGCGGCCATCGCTGCTGTCCGTCAGAAGTTTTTCCGCTGCTTCCTGAAAGGCGCGGCGGTTGGGCATTCCCGTCGCCGCATCGGTGAACGCGAGGTTCTTGACGGCCTTGGCGTTCCGGCGAAAGGTTTCGAGCGGGCCGGACAAGGCCTGCAGTTCCTGCAGTCTGAACGCACCGATCTCGATATCCAGATCGCCGTCGGCCAGCCGTTGCAGCGAACGGTGCATGCGGCGCACTGCCGGCAGGATATTGCGCATCAGATCGAACAGGACGATCAGAACCACCAGGATCGTGACACCGCCGGTGCCCAGCACAAGGAATTGCCAGCGCTCTATCGATGATACCAATCGGCCCTGCGCGGCCTGGCGATGGGCATGGGCCTGCTCCACGATCTTGACAGCGAGCGCTTCCATCGCAGCATTCTTCGCTTCGACTTGCGCGATCAGCGCAGACTTGTCCCCGCGCGTCGCCTGGACCTGGAGTATTGCGGCGACATGCTGGTCCAGATTGGCGAAAAGCTGCGCCGTCGCCGGCAGGTCGTAAAGCACGGTGCCGCTGTCGCGCAGCTTGGCCAGCCGGTCACCTATGGCGATGGCGGCATCGGTCAGGGTATCGCTGGTCGTCGTGATATCGCTGGCGACGAGACCGCGATTGGTGGCCGTGCGCAGCTTGCCGACGGCTTCCGCGAACTGATCCGCGTTTTCCGCAAGGGCCGATGCACGCACAAGGGAGTCGCTTTCCCGTTGCAGCCCGAAGGCCTCCCTTTGCGAGACGAACTGCAGCAGCAGCGTCAAGGCAATAATCAGGGCCATCGCGCCGATAAGGCGCCTCTCCAGCGAACCGAAGAACCTGCCAGCAATCCCATTCCAGTTTGTCATCGTGCACCCGAAGCTGCGCGAGCGACGTCATGTCCCCGCGCTTGATCCGGACAGGGCTGATAGGAGTGATTCCCTAAAAAAGTCTAATTATAACAATGAATTATGTGACAATTTCGTCATTGAACTGTCATAATCCCTGGACTCCTCACATATCCCTTTCACAGCACGATCGACCGTTCCGGCCGGTAATTCCAAGACCCGCCAATACAAGAAAGGCCGGACCCACCAAGGCGGGTCCGGCCTGATCTTCGGCAAATGCCGTGACGCAATAAGCAGGGATGTATCAGCCCGGTTCGTATCCGAGCATGGCCTTGACCTCGAGGAACTCTTCCATGCCTTCGATGCCGAATTCGCGGCCATTGCCAGATCGCTTGTAGCCACCGAAGGGGGCCTGCGGGTCCCAGGCAGGATAATTGAGCAGGACCTGTCCTGCGCGGATACGTCCGGCGACGGCGCGAACCTGGTCCATGTCGGTGCCTTGCACGTGCGCGCCAAGGCCATAGACGGTGTCATTGGCGATTGCGATCGCCTCTTCCACGCTGTCGTATGGGATGATGACAAGGACCGGACCGAAGACTTCCTCCTGCGCGATCGCCATGCCAGAAGTGACCTGCGAGAAGATCGTCGGACGTACGTAATAGCCGCGCTCCAGCCCCTCGGGCTTACCGCCGCCGCCGCAGACGAGCTTTGCGCCTTCGGATATCCCTACGCCGATCATGTACTGGACGCGTTCGAACTGGGCACGGTTGGCGATGGGGCCATGCGTCGTGCGCTCGTCGCGCGGGTCGCCCACGACGAATTGCGCGGCGGTCTCGGCCGCGATGCGCTCCACTTCGGCGAGCTTGACGCGCGGAACGATCATGCGTGTCGGGGCGCTGCATGACTGGCCGACATTGCGGCAGCTCGAGGCGACGCCGGGAGGTATCGCCCGGGCCAGGTCGGCATCTGGCAGGATCACGTTGGGCGACTTGCCGCCCAGTTCCAGGGCAACGCGCTTCACGGTATCGGCGGCCGACTTCGACACCAGCACGCCTGCGCGTGTGGAGCCGGTGATCGAGATCATGTCGATGTCCGGGTGCGCGGAAAGCGCTTCGCCCACTTCCGGTCCGGTGCCGGTGACCAGATTGAATACGCCTGCGGGAATACCCGCATCGCCGATGATTTCCGCGAAGAGAAGCGCGCTCAGAGGTGCCAGTTCGCTGGGTTTGAGCACGACCGTGCAGCCCGCGGCGAGAGCCGGGGCGACCTTTGCCGTGATCTGGTAGAGCGGCCAGTTCCAGGGGGTAATGAGTCCGCACACACCGATCGGCTCGCGCGCGACGGCGGTTGTGCCGCGCATATGCACGAAGGGATAGTTGGCAAGATTTTCCGCCGCGACGCGCACGTGCTCTGCCGCGAACGGCACTTGCGCTGCACGGGCGAAAGTGATGGCTGCGCCCATCTCGAGCGAGATCGCCTGAGCGAGAAGTTCGGCTCGCTCGAGGATCAGTTCATGCACGCGTGAGAGCATGCGCGCCCGCTCGGCGACGGGGGTGGCGGACCATCCGGGAAAGGCGCTGCGCGCAGCCGAGACGGCGGCATCGACATCGTCGCGCGTGGCCAGCACGATCTGTGCGATCGTCTCTTCGCTTGCCGGATCGACGACAGGCGCGGTCGTCCTGGACAACGGCTCGATCCAGTGCCCGCCGACAAGGATGTGGTCGAAGCGGCCAGCGGCAGCCAGGTGGGATAGCGGATCAGTCACGTGAAGCGGTCCTTGAGTCGATAGTATGTGCCCACGATGGGCAGGAACCAGGGCTTGCCAAAATGTCCCGGGATGGCGGGCCAGTCGAAATCCTTCCACGGGTTCAGGTCGACATTGCCGTCCATCACTTCGGCCATGACCGTTCCCATATAAGTGGCCATCTGCGTGCCGTGGCCGCTGTAGCCCATCGAGTAGTACAGCCCGTCTTTCCGCTGGCCGGCGCGCGGCAGGCGGTCGCGGGTCATGTCCACCATGCCGCCCCAGCAATAGTCGATGCGAAGGTCGGCGAGCTGGGGGAAGATGTCTATCAGCGCGGCCTGGAGCAGCTTGCCGCTTTTTACGTCGGAATCGGGATTGGATACGGCAAAGCGCGCGCGGCCGCCGAACAGGAGGCGGTTGTCGGGCAGGTGGCGGAAGTAGTTGACGATGTTCTTGGTATCGGTGGCCATGCGCCGGCGCGGCATGATCTGATCGAGCTGTTCGTCGGAAAGCGGCTCCGTCGCGATAATGAAGCTGCCGACGGGAATGATGCGTCGCCGGAACCAGCCCAGGGGGCCGACCCCGGAAATGCCGCTGGCAAGCAGTACCTGTCCTGCCTCGACCTTGCCGCGCGGAGTCGTGACCTCGAATGCCCCGCCAGGCGTCCGATGAATACCGGTCACGGGCGTCTGTTCGTGGATCTGGGCGCCGCGGCGCGCTGCCGCTTCGGCAAGTCCGCGCACGAAACGACCGACGTGGAGACCGGCGCTCTTGGCGAAGACCATGCCGCCGCAATAGCGATCGGATCCGATTTCTTCGGCAAGTTCCTCGCGGCTTACCATGAAGGTGTCGGGATCCACCTGCCGGGCCAGCATTTCCTGCGTCCGGGCGAGCTTGTCGTAATGTTCGGGGCGTGCAGCGAGCTTGAGTTTGCCGGTGCGGGCAAAGTTGCAGTCGATGCCTTCCTCGCGCACCAGCCGTTCGACCGCGTCGACGCCGGCGTCGAAGGCGCGGTAGAGCATGTTGGCTCTCTCGATGCCGATCGCCTCGGCCATCATGCGGTAATCCTGTGCGAAGCCGTTGTTGCACATGCCGCCGCTGCGGCCCGATGCCTGGCTGCCCACGACGTCGGCCTCGCAAAGGACGACATTGGCGCCTTTCCTGGCAAGGGCCAGTGCGGCCGAAGTTCCGGTCAGCCCGGCGCCGACAATGACGACATCGACCTTGCCTCCCACAGGTTGTTTCGAGCGTCCGGCGAAGGGGGCGACCGTATCGAGCCAGTATGAGGTCAGTTTCATGCCTTGGTTTCCGAAGTACGGGCGGCAGCTCCGGTCCGGACCCCGTGCTTTATCTCGCAGTGCGATCCGGTAGCCTGCACGCGCGGCCTAGCCCAGTGACTGGCTGGATATGGCAAAGACCCTGCCCGGACCTTTCGGTAGGGGCCGTTCGCCGCGGACCATGGCCTCGACAGTGTCAACGTGCACCAGACCTTGCGATTCCAGCCATGGTCCCAGTCCCGAGCCGATTGAGGTGTCGATCCGCACGAAGCGTCCCTGCAGGCGTGAAAGCGCGTCGGTGATCAGGACCTGCGCGTCATCCTCGGTCGCGGCGACGACCGGGCCGACGACATGTCCGCGACCGAATTCGCGGGTAATGGCATAGCCTCGCGGACGCCCGTCTGCCGCGCGCAGGACACGCAGGTCTCCGGCTTCGACAAGGCGGGCGATCAGTTCGCGGCGCGGCATCCCCGTTGCGGCGGCATCGAGTTCGAGCACGGCGGGAAGATCGGCACTCTTTGCCTGTTCCACGCCGTCTGCCTGGGCGACTGCGGCGACGTTTGCGGCAATGCCCTGGTGCTGGCAGATCTGGTCGAAACCGACGAAGCCGCGCCGCCGGTAGAGTTCGAGACCCTCTAGCGTTGCTGCGAGGATGACGGAGCGTTCGCCGAGTGTGTCCATCAAGGCATCGAAGATGCGCGAACCCAATCGCTGTCCCTTGAACTGGCTGTCGACGATGATCGAGCCGACGGTGGCGAAGTCCGGGCCGTAATCCCAGGCCATTGCAGTGCCGACCAGCCTGCCCCCCTGCCGCAAGGCAAGGCCGTGGCCCAGATCGTAGCCGAAGCGCCAGTCCTCCAGCCGATGCGGCCACGAAAGCGCGGCAGAAAGGGCTGCTGCCTGGGGCAGGTCCTGGGCTGTGAGGGCATCCGGTCCGGAAATTGCGTCCGTCATATTCTCATCGACCACATATCTTCATCGAACACTGGGGCCTCTTTCAGGTTGAGGCCCGTGGCAAGCAGGATAGGCATGGGCCCGACAGCAATGTGCCGCTTTGGCAGCGGCAACCGCATATGCTGCCAAAGATCGGCCTGTGTGCGGATTATGGCACTGCCGGACAAGGCAAACGCTTCATATCGGCAGGATTGCCCGGGGATCCGCAGGCGGCAGAATATGCCTTTGCGAGGCAGGTTTACAGACCGGACGGGTCGAGCATGCCGGCAAAGGCGACGAGCGCGACAATAGCGATGGCGCAGCCGGTTTCGGCAATCAGGGAACCGGTAAGTCGCTGCCGGGCGCCGGGCAGTCCGGTTGCGAGCGCGGGTACGAGGCGCCAGCGGTTGTCGGCGGCCAGCGCCAGCATGACAATGAACAGCAGCACCTTTGCGGCGATGAGCAGCGACCAGGTGCTGCCCGGCACCAGGCCGGAAGGCGCGGTGATCAGGTAGCCGTTGGCAATGCCGGTCACGGCGAGAAGGACGACAATCAGCGTGCCGGTGCGGGCAAAGCGCGAAAGGGCCGTGAGCTTGTCGGCGTCGTTGGCGCGGTCCAACCCGTCGCGCACGAAGCAGCACAGGGCACCCAGCCATGTCGCTGCGGCGATCAGGTGGATTACATCCGAGACCTGGTGGAGCTGCCCGCTGATCCCTTCCCCGGCGCCGGCATGTCCGGTCCAGGCGCAAGTCGCCAGGGCAAGCGCGCCGAAAGGGGCGAGCACGGCTTGGCGCGGGAAGATCAGAGCCATGAGCAGGAGCGCTGCAAGCGCGGCTGTTCGCACGATCAGCACATCGCCAAGCGGCGTTGCGCCCAGCACGGCGGAAACCGTTTCTGCGTCGAGATCGGTCAGGGAACTCGCAGCCATGACAGCAATGGAGGCCAGGGCCCAGAGACAGGAAACAGCGGATGCGGCAATGGTCAGCATGGCCATTAGCCAGCGCTGTCCCTTGCCTGCGGTCCGTTGTCCGTCGGTCAGTCGGTAGATCGGCAATCCTGCCGCGAGCAGGAGCAGAATGAAGGCCGCAAGGCGCGACGCGATCAGGATGCCGTCCGCCACGGCGCTTAGCGAACGGTGAAGCTGTAGCTGCCTTCGATACGGTGCTGGTCGGCAGCAACAGCGTGCCAGTTCAGCGTGTAGCTGCCCGCGGGAAGCGCGCGGGGCAGCTTGACCTTGATGCTCTTGCCTTCGGCCTTGGTGGTGAAGCCGCTGATCGGCATGGGCTTGTGATTGGCCATGCCTGGCATGCCCGTCATTACCAGTTCGATGCCCGAAAGCGGGCCTACCAGCGTTTCGTTGAAGTTCAGCGTGATCTCGGTCGGCTTGGCGACGCTGGCATCGGCGGCTGGCGTGGATGACACAAGCTTCGGGTGAGCCATGGCAACGCCGGGGACGACGAGAGCAAGGGCGGCAAGCGATGCCAGCGCGGAAGTGACGGTCAGGCGGGGCATAATGAATTTCTCCTGGGCATGGCCGGCTCTTCGCGGCCCATGGAGGCAATACGCGCAGCACCGGCTCATCCCTCGCCTCGCCCGAAAAAATTGCGATCGGCACAACCTGTATTCGCGGATTTGACCGATATTGCCGAGATCGGTGGCCTTCCCGGCATGTTCTGACGGACCGGGGATCGAGAAGAGCAGCCGCTTTCGCGGGCGCGCGGATAGCCTTTCATCCATGTCCACGCGATCCATTCTGGCGGTCCTGGCCGCTCTCCCCCTGTTTTGGGCCACGGCTCATGCGCAGACGCAGCTCGCCGGGCAGGTCGATCTGCTGGAGATGCATGTCGGCCGGGGGGATGACCATTTCCTTTTCGACAGCACCTTTACACTCAGCGGCGATCGTCAGGGCGCGGCATTCAAGCTGGAAGGCGGCAGCGATGTTGGCGCGCATATCGATGAAGTCACCGCGCAGGCGCTGTATACGTTTGCGCCCAACAGCGGCACGAATATACTTCTGGGCGTGCGCAACGACTTTCGGGGCGGCAGGGATCTCGGCCACGCGGCGCTGGGCGTCGAACTGCAGATTACGCCGGCGATCGCGGGCGAACATTACCTCTGGCTTTCCCAAGATGGCGATGTCACCGGCGCGGCAATGATCGTGGGTACACTCGCCCTCGGCGAGGCGTTGCGGCTGGAGCCGCGCGTGGCCGTCGGCTGGTCTGCGCAATCGATCCCGGCCGAAGAAGTGGGCGCAGGTATCGGAGAGTTGGAACTCTCTGCGCGCCTGCGTCATCAGATCGGCCCTGTGCTCAATGTCTATGGAGGTATCATCGACGAGCGGCTGGTGGGTCAAACCCGTCGCATTGCCCGGGCACAGGGTGACGACGGACATGTCACCCGTGCGGTGATCGGGCTCGGCCTGAACTTCTGAGACTTCGGCTACCGGCGCGAAGGATGAGGGGCGTCAGTCCTGCAGCCAGTGGCGGGCGAGCGCGACGTGCAGGCGAATACCTGTTTCCATCACATCGTCGTTGAAGTCGTAATGCGGGTTGTGCAGCGGCGGCGGATTGTCACCTCGTCCCTGGCCGAGCCAGAGATAAGCGCCGGGCCGCTCCTGCAACATGAAGGAGAAGTCCTCCGATGTCGGAGCCGGTTCCGGTGCCAATTGCGCGCTGGCGACCGTCGCGGCAACATCGAGAGCATCTCCGGCCGCATCGGCATCGTTGATCGTTGCAGGGTAATAGCGATCGTATTCGAGCGAGCTGCGCACTTCGAAGGACGTCTCGATGCCCTTGATCATCTGGCGCATGCGCTCTTCGATGCGGTCCTGCACGACAGGATCGAAACTGCGCACGGTGCCGCCGATGCGCACGCTGGCGGGGAGCACGTTGTGGGCATGGCCGCCGGCGATTTCGGTGACGGAGAGGACGGCATTGGCACTGGGCGGGATGTCGCGGCCGATAATGCTGTTGAGCTGCTGCACGAGGCTTGCCGCGGCCAGGATCGTGTCGGGCGTGTCTTGCGGCAAAGCGGCGTGACCGCCCTTGCCTTCAAGTACGATCTTGAACTTGTCGGCCGCGCCCATGATCGCGCCGGGGCGCGTGGCGATCGTTCCGGCCGGCAGGCCCGGCCAGTTGTGCAGGGCATAGACCCGTTCGCAGTCGAAGCGTTCGAACAGGCCATCCTCGATCATGTGCCGTGCACCGCCAAGGCCTTCTTCTGCCGGCTGGAAGATGAAGTTGAGCGTTCCCGAGAAGCCCGGATCGCGCGCGAGCACCTGCGCCGCGCCCAGCAGCATTGCGACGTGCCCGTCATGGCCGCAACCGTGGAAGCAGCCGGGGACCGTGCTCGACCATGCGGCATTGGTATGCTCTTCGATCGGCAGCGCATCCATGTCGGCGCGCAGGCCAAGCGTGCGCTTGCCATCGCCGCTGCGCAGGACCGCGACGATGCCGGTTCCGCCAATGCCTTCGTGCACTTCCAGGCCGATCGCGCGAAGCTGCTCGGCGATGCGCTGCGCGGTGCGATGTTCGGCAAAGCCCAGTTCGGGATGGGCATGGATGTCACGGCGAAAGGCGATCAGCGGCTGGAGCAGGTCGGCAATATCGTTCATCGGTCTCGCATTCGTCCGGTCATTCGCCGAACAGGTTCTGGATCGGAAAGTGGTGCTTGATGAAGGGGCTCTTGATCACGACGTAGCTGAAATACTTCTCTATGCCATAATCGCTTTCAAGCATTTCCTCGATGAGCGACTGGTAATGGGTGACGCCGCGGGCCGCGAACTTGAGAAGGTAGTCATAGCCGCCGCTGACAAGGTGGCATTCGACGATTTCGTCGATCTTGGCGATGCGCATTTCGAAACGCGAGAAATCGCCGCGCCGGTGCTCGCTCAGCGTCACTTCGGTGAAGACGGTGAGGAATTCGCCAAGCTTGTTGAGATTGATGTGCGCACCGTAACCGGTGATGTATCCGGCACTTTCCAGCCGTTTGACGCGGGTCAGGCACGGGCTGGGCGAAAGCCCGACAGCATCGGAAAGCTCTACATTGGTGATGCGCCCGCACTGCTGCAGCATCGCCAGGATCTTGAGATCGATGCGATCGAGTTTCGGGCCCAGGGCCATGTTCTATTCTCCTCAGCCCAGCGCCTGGCGGACGTCTGGCATGTCCAGCAACTGATCTAGCGACCTCTCGACCCGTTCGAATATCAGGTCCATCTCGTTTTCGGAACAGCAGAGTGCAGGGGCGAAGCCGATTACGGCATTGGCGAAGCAGCGCACGATGACGTCGTTTTCCCAGGTTAGCTGCGAAAGCCGGCCTGCGATGTCGAGTTCGGGTGCGAAGCCGGCCTTGGTCTCCTTGTTGCTGACCAGTTCGATCGCGCCCAGCAGGCCGCGTCCGCGTGTATCGCCGACAAGCGGGTGCGCCCGGATTCGATCGAGGTGATGGTCGAAGCGCTTGCCCGTCTTCTTGCCGTTCTCGAGCAGGCCGTTCTCATAGAGCCGGATCACCTCGAGGCCGACTGCGGCGCTGACCGGGTGGCCGGAATACGTGAATCCATGGCCAACGGGCAGGGCTGCCGGGGCCGAGTCCGCAATCGACTGATAGACATGATCGGCCATCAGCACTGCGCCCATGGGCGCGTAACCCGCGGTGAGTCCCTTGGCGAGCGTGAGGAAATCGGGCGAGACGCCTTCGTCGTCACAAGCGAACATCGGGCCGGTGCGGCCAAAGCCGGTGATGACTTCGTCGACGAGCATCAGGATGCCGAGCCGGTCGCAGGTTTCGCGGATTGCCTTGAGCCAGCCGCGGGGCGGAACGATGACGCCGCCCGAACCCTGGATCGGTTCGCAGCAGAAGGCCGCGACCTTGTCGGCGCCCAGTTCGGCGACCTTGGCCTCGATCGCGGCAACCGTGGAGGCAATCACCGCGGCATCGTCATGGCCTTCGGGATGACGATAGGGATAGGGCGAGGCAATATGGTGCTGCCAGGGACGCGGCAGATCGAAACCGCGGTGGAAGTTCGCCAGAGCGGTCAGTCCGGCGCCGTTCGAGCTGGAACCGTGGTAGCCCCATTCGAGAGCGATGAACTGCTTCTTCTCTGGCTTGCCGATCGCGTTGAAGTAGTGGGTGATGTAACGGATCGCGCTGTCCACCGCATCCGAGCCGCCTAGCGTGAAATAGACGTGGTCGAGACCTTCCGGCGCGAGCGAGGCGAGCTTGTCAGCCAGCAGGATCGCCGGTTCGCTGCCAAAGTGGAAATAGCCGGTAGCGTAAGGCAGGCGGCGCATCTGCTCCATCGCCACTTCGACGATCGATTCCTGCCCGTAGCCGACGTTGACGCACCACAGCCCGGCAAAAGCGTCCAGAACTTTCTTGCCCTCGATATCGGTCAGCCACATCCCGTCGCCCGATGCCAGCACGCGGGCGCCGTGCGCCTCGTGTCCCCGGAACGATGTGACGGGATGGATCAGGTGCTGCCTGTCGAGATCGACCAGCGACTGGTTGGAGCGATGGGCGGGAGTGCGGGAGGGAGCGTTTTCCATGCCGTCGATGCTATCGCACGCATCCGGCGGGTTGCGCTGAAATAAGGCCCGCCGTCACCTCCAGCGGGCAAATCGTGGCAGGGTGGCAGCAGATTATGCCGCTCCCTGCCACGAGCGATTCAGCCGATCAACGAAGCCACGGCCTTGCCGCAGGAAACGGTGTTCGCCTTGCCGCCCAGGTCGCCGGTGCGCCCGTTCTCGGATGCGAGAGTCGCTTCGATCGCGCGCATGATCGAAGCTGCCGCTTCGGCCTCGCCCAAGTGTTCCAGCATCATCGACGCGGACCAGATCTGGCCGACCGGGTTGGCAATGCCCTTACCCGCGATATCCGGCGCGGAGCCGTGGACGGGTTCGAACAGGGAAGGGTGCGTCCCGTCCGGATTGATGTTGGCGGAAGGGGCAACGCCGATCGTGCCGGTGCAGGCAGGTCCAAGGTCCGACAGGATATCGCCGAAGAGATTGGATGCGACGACGACATCGAAACGCTGCGGGTTCATGACGAACTGCGCGGTGAGGATATCGATGTGATACTTGTCGTGCGTGACCTCGGGATATTCGGCGCCGATGGCTTCGACGCGCTTGTCCCAGAACGGCATGGTGATGGCGATGCCGTTGGATTTGGTAGCGCTGGTCACGTGCCTGCGCTCGCGCTTGGCCGCAAGGTCGAAGGCATAGCGCAGGACACGGTCGACGCCATGGCGGGTCATCACCGTTTCCTGGATCACGATTTCGCGGTCCGTGCCCGTGAACATGTGTCCGCCCACGGAGCTGTATTCGCCTTCGGTATTCTCGCGCACGACCCAGAAGTCGATGTCGCCCGGCTTGCGGCCCGCCAGCGGGCAGGGCACGCCCGGCATCAGGCGCACCGGGCGCAGGTTGACGTACTGGTCGAATTCGCGGCGGAACTGCAGGAGCGACTGCCAAAGGGAAACATGGTCCGGCACCGTGTCGGGCCAGCCGACTGCACCGAAGAAGATCGCGTCGACCTTGCCGATGCGATCCTTCCAGTCGTCAGGCATCATCTGCCCATGCTTCGCGTAGTAATCGCAGCTGGCGAAATCGTGCCACTGCAGGTCCAGCTCGAAGCCGTGGGCGGAGGCTGCGGCTTCGAGAGCTCGCGTGCCTTCGGGCATGACTTCCTTGCCGATGCCGTCACCCGGGAGGACTGCGATCGAATAGCGGCGCTTCGCGCTCATGCCTGTGCCTCTTGCAGTTCCAGCCCGCCGATGTGGAAGGCCTTGGTTTCCAGATATTCCTCGATGCCCGCCGTGCCGCCTTCGCGACCGAGGCCCGATGCCTTCACGCCGCCGAAAGGCGCCACTTCCATGGCGATCGAACCGGTATTGAGGGCCACCATGCCTGCTTCCAGCGCTTCGGCAACACGGAAGGAGCGCGAAAGGTCGCGGGTGTAGAAGTAGCTCGCCAGGCCATAGGGCGTATCGTTGGCCATGGCGATGGCCTGCGCCTCGTCCTCGAAGCGGAACAGAGGCGCGACGGGCCCGAAGGTCTCCTCGCTGGCCAGCCGCATGTCGGCATGGGCATCGGTGATGACCACCGGGCGCACGAAATTGCCGTCCTCGCGCCCGCTGCCCGATGCGACAAGGCGCCCGCCGCGATCCAGCGCATCGGCAACGTGCTCGGATACCTTGGTGACGGCAGCGGCATTGATCAACGGACCAACTGTCGCTCCGGCCTCGAAACCGGGCGCTGCGTGGAGCGCGGACACGGCGGCAGAAAGCCGGGCGGCAAATTCGTCATGCACGGACGATTGGACGAAAATTCGGTTCGCGCATACGCAGGTCTGGCCCGAATTGCGGAACTTGCTGACCATGGCCGCCTTGACGGCAAGGTCGAGGTCGGCGTCCTCGAACACGATCAGCGGGGCATTGCCGCCCAGTTCCAGGCTTATCCGCTTGATGGTATCTGCGCATTGACGCATCAGCAGCGATCCGACCCGGGTCGATCCGGTGAAGGAGAGCTTTCGCACGTCCGGGCTGGCCGCAAAGGTCTCGCCGATTTCCTGCGGCATGCCGGTCAGGACATGGATCAATCCAGCCGGAATGCCTGCCCGCAGCGCCAGCTCGGCCATCGCCAGGGCGCTGAAGGGTGTGAATTCGGATGGCTTGATGATCACCGGACAACCGGCCGCGAGCGCAGGCGCGCACTTGCGGGTAATCATCGCAGCCGGGAAGTTCCACGGCGTGATGATGGCGCTCGGCCCGACCGGCTCGGTCAGCACCAGAATGCGGCGATCGCGTTCCGGCGATGTGACGTTGCGCGCGCCGACCCGGCGGCCTTCCTCGGCAAACCACTTGATGAAGGTAGCTGCATAGCGAATTTCGCCCTGGGCTTCGGCCAGCGGCTTGCCCTGCTCGGCTGTCATGATCCGTGCCAGGTCGTCGGCATTTTCGAGGACGAGAGCATGCCAGCGCTCGACCAGGGCGCAGCGTTCACCCGCCGTGCGGGCGCGCCAATCGGGCCAGGCTGCCATGGCGGCATCGATGGCGGCCTGCGTCTCGGAGCGGCCGCAGGGAGGCACCATGCCCACGAGACTGCCGTCGGCCGGGTTGTCGACAGCGATGCCCGACGCCTTGTCGGCCACCAGCCATTCGCCGGAGATGAGCGCTGCCTGGCGCAGCAGCGAGGGGTCGCGCAGCTCCAGCATCAGCCGAACGCCTGCGAGGCGACAGCGAAGACTTTCGCCGGACCCGAGCCCTTCGGCGCTTTGCCGCGGACCATCGTCGTGACCTTGCCCACGCTGGGCAGGCCGATATCCTCGAGCCATTCGGACAGGCCGGTGCCGACCAGCGCGTCGATCCTGCAGAACCTGCCAGCCTTTGCACCCAGCCAGTGCGTCACCAGCGCCTGCGCTCCGCCAAGATCCGGCGCGACGATCGGGGCGATGACGCGTCCGCGCCCGAAACGGCGCAGCAGCGCGAAGCCGACCGGTTCGTGATCGCGCGAAAGCACCACCGACTGGCTGTCGCGCGAGATGCGTTCGAAGAAGGCATCGCGGTCCATGCCCAGCGTCTGGCTGTAGAGTGCGGGCAGCATGTCGTCGGTGGCTCCCATCGGGCGCACGCGCTCACCCGGGCGCAGATCGGCCAGAGGCATCGTCGGGGCCAGCCCCTGATGCTGGTGAACGGTGGCGAAAGGCTCGAAGCCCAGCTTGGTGTAGAGCGGCAGACCTTCCGCCGTGGCATTGAGCGTGATGTTCCAGCCTTCGAGGCGGTCAAGCATGGCTTCCATCAGTTGGCGACCGATGCCTTCGCCTTGCTTTTCGGGGGTGACGATGACCATGCCGATCGAGGCGTAGTTTCCACCGAAGCGCCAGGCCATGATCGAACCGACGATCTTGCCTTCGCATTCAGCGACAATGCCCTCGCCAAGTTCGTAGAACAGCTCCCAGTCCTCGGTGCGGTGCGGCCAGGACTGCTCGGCGGAAAGCTCGACTGCGCGGTGCAAGTCCTCCACACTCATGTCTCGCAATACGTTGGGGGCCTTCGTCGCAACCACCATGTCGATTTCTCCGTTTCGGTCCGGCGAAATGCAGGGGGCCGGACCGTTGAATTCAGCTGCCCTCTAGCGATTGCGCAAAGGCATGGGCTGCCGGTTTTCCCGGCTAATCGGAACAATATTGCGCCATGCCGGATGGTTCCCCGGCATGGCCTATCGAATTTCTGCCGAGGCTGCCGATGAAAGATCGGCAAGCGTATGATGGCACAGGATCGCCTGTCCTGCGCTTTCGCGCAGCGGGGCAGGCACGGCATCGCAGGTCCCCGCGATCGCTGCAGGGCAGCGCGGCAGGAAGCGGCACAGCGCCTCCCCTGCGGCATTCCTGAGCGAAGCGCCCGGCATCGCGGCGCGTTCCACGGCAGCGCGGTGGGTGAGCCAGCTCCGGTCCATGTCAGGCACCGAATCGACCAGCAACCGCGTGTAAGGATGACGGATCGCGCCGGCAAATTCGGCCTGCCGCGACAGTTCAACCGCCGTGCCGGAATAGAGCACGAGCATCTTGTCGCAAAATGCCTTCACCGTTGAGATGTCGTGACTGATGAAGACGGTGGCGATGCCCAGCTTGCGCCGCAACTCGTCGATGAGGTCGAGTATCGCCGCACCCACGACGGTGTCGAGCGCGGAGGTCACTTCGTCGCAGAGCAACACGTCCGGCTCGGCCGCCAGCGCGCGCGCAAGATTGATGCGCTGCTTCTGTCCGCCCGACAATTCCGTGCTGCGGCGCGTCTCCAGTCCGCGGGGAAGCTGTATGATGTCGAGTAGCTCGGCGACCCGTGCCGCGGCAGCGGCCCCCTTGAGCCCGTGGTAGAAGGCGAGCGGGCGCGAAAGGATTTCCCCGACGGTATGCGCGGGATTGAGCGCGGTATCGGCATTCTGGAAGACCATCTGGATGCGTCGCAGTTGTTCGCGGCTGCGATCTGCCATGTCGGCGGGAAGGACATCGCCGTCGAGTTGGACTTCACCGCCGGCCGCAGGAAGGAGGCCGGCTATCACGCGCGCCAGGGTCGACTTGCCGGACCCGGACTCGCCGATGACCCCGATGGTCGCTCCGCGCTTCAGGGTGAAGCCGACATTGCTCAATACCGGAATTGCGGGCTGGCCATCGACGATGCGGCCATATCCCGCCCTGATTGCCGAAACAGTCAGCACATTGTCTTCGCTTGCGTCGGCCGACGGTCGGACAGCCGGATGCGCAGCCGCTAGGAGCGACTTGGTATAGTCGCTGGAAGGGGCCTCGAGGATCTGCTCCGCGGTGCCTTCCTCGCTCGTGCGCCCGTTCTTGAGCACGACAATGCGATCGGCAACCTGGGCGACAACGGCAAGGTCGTGGCTGACGTAGATCGCGGTGGCACCGCTGGCGGCAATGGCAGACTTGAAGGTATGCAGCACTTCGACCTGCGTGGTCACGTCGAGGGCCGTGGTCGGCTCGTCGAGGATGACCAGTTCGGGATCGGTGATAAGCGCCATGGCCGCCATGAGCCGCTGAAGCTGTCCGCCCGAGACCTGATGCGGGTAACGCTGCCCGATGGTCTCGGGTGAGGGCAGGGCAAGCGAGCGAAAGATCTCGATTGCCTTGGCTTCCGCCGTCCTGCGATCGGCCAGACGATGGACCAGGAGCGGTTCGATGACCTGGGCCATGATCGGGCGCGAGGGATTGAAGGCGGCGGCCGCACTTTGCGCGATATAGGAAATGCGCCGTCCGCGGATCGTGGGCAGTTCGTTTTCGGCCATGCGGTCGATGCGCATGTCCCCCACGCGAATGCATTCGGCCGAAATGCGCGCGCCGAAGCGCGAGTAGCCCATCATGGACAGGGCGATGGTCGTCTTGCCCGAGCCGGATTCGCCGATCAGCGCCAGTACCTCGCCCTTGGGGATGGCGAAGGACACGTCCTCGACGATAGCCTTGCGGGTACCGTCGGGGCGGGCGACGTCGATGACGAGGCCGCTGACTTCGACTGCGGGCGCGTTCATGCCTTGCCTCCCGGCTTGAGGGCATCGATCAGCAGGTTCGCGCCGACTGTCAGCGTGGCGATCGCCAGCGCGGGGACAATGATCGCCAGCGCGCCTTCGGTGATCCCCGAGATGTTCTCGCGCACCAGCGAGCCGAGGTCGGCATGGGGCGGCTGGACGCCAAGGCCCAGGAAGCTCAGGCCCGACAGCAGCAGGACGACGAAGACGAAGCGCAGGCCGGTGTCGGCCAGCAGGGGATGGATCATGTTCGGCAGCACTTCGCGCAGGGCAATGTGGACCGAGCCTTCACCGCGGGCGCGCGCGACCTGCACGAAGTCGAGGGCCACCAGGTTCATCGCCAGCGCCCGCGCGATGCGAAAATTGCCGGGCACGTAAGTGGCGGCGGCGATCACCAGCAGCAGTGAGAGCGAGGAACCGAAAGCAGCGACGAGGACCAGCGCGAAGATCTTCGAAGGGATCGAGATGAAGGTGTCCATCGCACGCGAGATCACTTCGTCGGTCCAGCCCCCGCGGATGGCGGCGAGCAATGCAAACGAGGTCCCGATGCACACAGCGATCATCGCTGCGCCCAGCGCGAGGAAAACGGTATAGCGCGAACCCCACAGGACGCGGCTGAGAACGTCTCGGCCCAGGTAATCGCTGCCCAGCCAGAACTGCGATGAGATTCCGCTGAAGACGTCCTGATCAACGAAGGCGCCGACCGAATAGGGTGCGAGCCACGGGCCTACGAGAGCCACGACGAGCCAGAAGACGACGAGTGCAAGACCGATGCGGCCGGACACCGGCAGTCCGCGCAGGAAGGATGTCAGTTTACCGCTCATGCGCGCAGCCTCGGGTTGGCGAGGATGGCGACGATGTCAGCCACCAGCATCAGGGCAAGATAGGTCGCGCAGAAGATCATCGCGCAGGATTGCAGCAGAGGCATGTCGCGGCTCGTCACGGCATTGACCATCAGGCTGGCAAGGCCGGGAAAGTTGAAGATCGTCTCGACGATAATGGCACCGCCCATGAGGTAGGAAAGGGAAAGGGCCATGGCGTTGACCACCGGGCCAACGGCATTGGGCATCACGTGGAACAGGACGATGCGTGAGAAGGGCACGCCCTTGAGCCTGGCCATCTCGACGTAGGGCCGGTCCAGCTGATCCGCGACGGCGGCGCGGGTCATGCGGGCCATTTGCGCAACAACGACGCAAGTCAGCGAGAAAACCGGCAGGGCCATCGAGCGCAGCATCGCGCTCCAGCCTGCCTCGGGTGTGACCATTGCGATCGAGGGCAGCCACAGCAGCTTTACCGAGAAGATCAGGACACCCAGAGTCGCGATCAGGAACTCCGGCATGGCGACGAGCGAGAGCGTGGTGACGTTCAGCGCGCTGTCCAGCCTGCCGCCGCGATTGATCGCACTGGAAATACCAATGATCAGGGCGAGGACGGTTGAGATCACGGCGGTGATCCCGGCCAGCGTGAGCGAATTGGGCAGTCGGTCGGAAATGATCTGGCTGACCGGCATGTTGGCGACATAGGACATGCCGGGATCGCCGCGCACGATACCGCCGAGCCAGGTGACGTACCGCAGATGCGCAGGGCGATCGAGGCCCATTTCGTGGCGCAAGGCCGCAACCTGCTCCGGCGTTGCGCTCTGGCCGAGCACTTCCTGTGCTGCATCGCCGGGCAGCAGGCCGCTGACCGTGAAGATCACCAGCGAAACGAGAAAGAGAGTGAGCAGCGAGGACAGTACGCGCTTGATGATCAGCGGCGCGAGCTTGGCCATCGAGGACGGGGTTTCTGCAGGAGCCGACATCAGTCCTCCCACCATGCGTATTCAGCGAAGCGATAACCCATGAAGGCACCGAGCGGGACTGGGCGCAGGCCCTTGAGGCGGCGGTCATGCCCATCGAGCAGATTGATGAAGACGGGAATTGCCACGCCGCACTTGTCATGGACGATGCGCTGCATTTCGCCGTAGAGTTCGCCACGGCGCGCTTCGTCGGCTTCGCCGCGGGCTTCGATCAGCAGGCGGTCGAAGCGTTCGTTCTTCCAGCCGCTTTCGTTCCAGTCCGCCTTTGAATCGAAAAAGAGGCTGAAGATGAGGTCGGCGGTCGGACGCGGATTGCAGTTTCCGAAAGTCATCGGATGACGCATCCAGTGTGTTGACCAGTAACCATCGGCAGGCACCCGGTTGACCGCAAAGTTCAGCCCGACCTTGGAGCCGTATTCCTGCATGATCGAGGCCATGTCGACCGAGCCCTCGGCTGCGGTAGCGGCGAAGATAGGCATGCGCACGCCGGTCAGACCGGCGCGCTGAACATGCCAGCGCGCCTTGTCGAGATCGAGCACGGTCTGCGGTAGGTCCGGGTTGAAATAGCGCTGGAACGGCGCGATCGGCTGGTCGTTGGCGATCGTTGCGTAATTGCGGAACAGGGCTCGCTTGATCAGCGGCCTGTCGATCATCAGTTTTACCGCCTGCACGAAATCCGGGTTGCCGGTCGGCAGCTGGTCCTGGCGCATGATGAGATCGGTGAAGAGCGCGGATGGCGTTGCCATTGTCGCGTAGCGCGGATCGGCCTCAATCCTGCGGGTGGAGCGGGGATTGACGGCATTGCACAGCTGGATGTCGCCGGAAAGCAGGGCGTTTACGCGGCTGACTTCGTCGGGAATCGCGATCAGTTCCACGCGTTCCAGATGCGGCCGTCCCGGGATCCAGTATTCCTCGTTGCGCACGACTACGGTACGCACGCCGGGCTGGAATTCGGCAAGGCGGAAGGCGCCCGTGCCATTGCCGTCCGGTGCGTTCTGACCGGCACGCACGACCAGAAAGTGCGACTGGGCGAGGATCGTGGGCAAGTCGGCATTGGCTCCGGTGAGCCGGATCGTGACGCCATAGCGGCCGTCGCTGCGAACGTCTGCGAATTGGGCGGCGATTGTCGCCATCTTCGAACCGACCGCCGGGTCCTTGTGGCGCAGCAGGGAGAAGACGACGTCCTGCGCCGTCAATTCGCTTCCGTCGTGGAAGCGCACGCCGCGCTGCAGTTCGAAGTGCCAGGTAATCCGGTCAGCGCTCTCGAAGCTCTTGGCGAGCGACGGACGCGGTACGAGGCTTTCGTCCTCGATGCAGGTCAGCCCGTTGTAGAGCATGAAATGGCGCGTGTAGTCGGTTGCCAGCGCGCCCTTGGCAGGGTCGAGCGTATCGGCAGTGGAGGCGGCCTGGGTCGCGACCCGAATGCCACCGCCACGTCTGGGAGTCGACTTACGTTCGCCGCCGCCGCAACCGCTCAGCGCGAGCAGGCCGGCTCCGGCAAGTCCCGCGCCTATCAGGCTTCGCCTCGAGAGGTCGCCGCCGATCAGCATGCCGTGATGTCCATCGCGCAGATCTGCGTCCCCACCGCCAACGCCTCGCGCCGTCCCGGTCGGGGGAACGGGCGACGCGAGACGCGGCGGGTGAGGGGGACCGTCACCTTGCGGGCGCTCAGAGGCCGACGACTGCCGGCAGGCAGCCGATGTGGGGGATTTCGACATCGCGATAATTGGCATTCGACGGCTCGTGGCCACGCCCGACGAAGACGCGGCAGCCGAAGCCGAGGTCGGTCGCCGTGTTCTGGTCGTAGCGGAAGCTGGACGAAACGTGCATCATCACCTCGGGCCCGCAGCCAAGCTGGTCGAACATGTATTCGAAAGCCTGCATCCGCGGCTTGTAGGCCTGGGCGCTCTCGGCCGTGTAGACACGGTGGAAGGGCGCGCCGAGCAGGGCCACGTTTTGCGGGATCTGATCGTTCATCGCATTGGAGAGGATGACGAGCGGGATCTTGTCGGCAATCTTGGAAAGGCCGCCGGGCACGTCGGGATGCGGACCCCATTTGGGGACCATGTCGTAAATGGAATCTGCGTCAGCTTCGCGGTATTCGACGCCGAACTTCTTTGCGGTACGGCGCACGGCGCTGCGGAGCAGTTCGCGGTACGGCTGCCAGGGGCCCATCGCTTCGTCGAAGCGATAGGTCGAAAACACGAAGCACATGTGATCCATGGCCTCTGCCGGGATGCGGTCGGCGAAGAACTCGCGGGCCATCTCCGACATGTGGAAGCGGATCAGCGTGCCGTAGCAGTCGAAGCTGATGTACTTGGGTCGGAACGGGGGAGTGAAGCTGGGACTGGCGCTGGTCATCTCGTCGCTTGATCCTCTTGCGCGGGCCACTGATGCCTCGCGCTTCTCGATGTGAATAAGGCCACTTCCGCGGCGCTACTTGTGTCCGATTGCAGGAAGGAAGTGGAGCGATTTGCCGCTTTGTCCCTGCGAATTCGGCATAGCATGCTGCGGTTCAATATCCGCGGCTGCGGTCGACTTCGCCGTCCGGTTCCTCGCCCGCAAGCACGCGCTGCAGGTTGCCGATCAGCGCATGCACGGCCGTTTCCCTGCGGGTTACCCCGGCGATGTGGGGAGTCAGGAAAATGGCGGGATGCGAATAGAATGGATGGCCTTCGGGGAGTGGTTCGGGGCTTGCCACGTCGAGAAATGCGGCAGAGAGCCGACCATCGTCCAGCGCTGCGCAAAGGTCGTCGGCAACCAGGTGCCCGCCGCGCGCGGCGTTGATGATCGCAGCGCCTCGCGGGAGGCGTTCAAACAGACTACGGCACAGAATGCCGCGGGTGTCGTCGGTGAGTGGCAGGAGACATACGAGTATTTCGCAGCGCGCGAGAAAGGGATCGAGTCCCTCGGCTCCGGCGTAAGTCTCGACACCCGCAATATTCGCGCCGCTTCGGCTCCAGCCCAGCACCTTGAAGCCGAGCGGGGCCAGCGCCTTGATCGAGGCGCGGGCCAGTTCGCCGAGGCCGAGGAAGCCGACCGTGCGTTCGGAGCAAAGGAGGACATCGCGCTGGGTCCAGCGGCCCGCGCGTTGCTCGGCCACGTAGAACGGCAGGTCGCGGTGAAGCGCCAGCGTCGCCATGACGATGTATTGCGCCATGGTTACTGTAATGCCGGGCTCGATCATGCGAACGACGCGGACATGTGGCGGTACGAGGCCGAGGTCGAGTTGATCGACGCCTGCGCCGATACTGAACAGGATTTCCAGGTTCGGCAGGCTCGCGATCAGTTCGGGCGTCAACGTCCATGCGACGAGGAAGCGGATCTCCTGCGGATCGCCCAGGTCGGGCCAGCAGCGAAAATCGACTTCCGGCATCTCGCGCGCGAATACGTCGCGCCAGAGCGTGCCGCGCTCTTCGTCGCCGCAGTGAAGGATCGATGTCATTTCTTGGCTCCCGGTCGAGAGGAGCGGGCGCGCCACCATTGCAGCGGTCCGCTGATGCAGAGGAAAATAAGCGCCAGGGCTTCGGCCATGAGTAGCAGTCGTCCTGGCAGGCCGAAACTGTCCCCGGCGTGCAGCGGCAGCACTGTGAGCCATAGCGCGGGATTGTCACGGGACTTCAGGACCTTGCCCAGAGAGGGGGCGGTCGCATCGACGCGCACGACGTCGACGGCGCGCGGACCGGCTTCGGGAGCGAGCAGGTTGATGGCCAGGGTCCCGTCAGGCCCGAAGCGGATGTCGCGCATACGCGCTTCCGGCAAACGAGTATGAAGCAGGGAAATGGCATTTTCGACTTGGCTGCTGCTCAGAGTGACGGCCCGAGCCGGAGCGGCAGAAGCAGGGGCAGGCCCCAGTGGCAAGTCGGCGGCGGCAAGCAGGACGCCGGTTGCCGCGCTGAACAGGATCAGGATCGAGGCGATGGCACCGGCGCTGCGGTGATAGAGACGCAGCTTGATGCGCGAGGGCAGATTGCGGCGCACCTTGAGCGAGGCGACTATGCGGCCGCGTCCAGGCCACCAGTGCTTCACGCCGCTCACCCCGATCAGGAAAAGGGCGAGGCCGTTGAGCGTGACAATGGCAATGCCAAGCCAGTCGCCCAGCAGGCGATAATGGATCTGCAAGGCGGCCTCGATCGGGAAGCGCCATATCGGGCCCGATGCCAGCACACGGGCATTGCCCGGATCTATCGAGGCATAGCGCACTTCGCCTTGCGCGCCGGTGAGCTGGGCAAAGGCGGCTGCATCGGGGCCGGAAGGCATGAACAGGCGCGTGACCCGCATGGTCGGGAAACGCGCCCCGGCCGCTTCGAGAAGCTGCGAAAGCGGCGCCGGCTGCATGTCGTGGCTGCTCTGGCGCGTCATCGCGCCGGGATCGAGTGTCTGCGCCAGCGGTTCGCGAAACAGGATCATGGTGCCGGTAAGGGCCTGGATCAGCAGGAGCGGCGCGAAGGCCAGGGCGATCCAGCGGTGAATTCGAAGAAAGGTACCGGGTTTCATGGCTGTCCTGAAATTAGCGCCCGCCACTCCCCGCTGGGAAGGGAGTGGCGGGCGCGTTGTCGGGAGGCCGTCCTTAGAAGGAGAAGTCAACCCGGAACGTCACCGTGCGCGGCTGGCCCGGTGATACCCAGTACCGGTGGTACGAGGCCGGGTAGTACGTCACGTCGAACAGGTTGGTGGCATCGACGCTGAGCTTGACGCCATCGCTCGGCGCATAGCTCGCCAGGGCGCGCACCAGCGTGTAATCGGGCAGGTAGAAGTCGACACCCGTCTCGCCAAGGCGCTTGCTGGTGTAGTTGACGCCGCCGCCGATGGTGACGACGCCGGCATCGCCGAGGTCGAATTCCTTGGTCACGAGCAGGTTGGCAGCGTGCTTGGGGATGTTGATCAGCGGATCGCCCGACTGGATGTTGAGGCCGAAGCTTACATCCAGAGCCGCGCTTGTCCACTCGGCATCGGTATAGGCATAAGTCGCATATACATTGATGCCGCCGGGCAACTTGGCATTGACGTCCGCCTCGATACCTCGGCTACGCGCCTTGCCGGCTGCGAGCGAGAACCCGGCATTGATCGGGTCGCTCGTCAGGATGTTGTTCTTCTTCATCGTATAGGCGGCGAGCGTTGCGGTGATCATGTCATCGGGCGACACGAAGCGAAGACCGGCCTCGTAGGACTTGCTGGTTTCCGGGGCGAACGGGTTTCCGGCAAAGTCGATGCCGCTGTTGGGACGGAAACCCGTACCGTAGCTGGCGTAGAGGCTGAGCGTGTCCGTCAGCTGGTAAAGCGCGCCGACCGTGGGGCTGAAGCGCTTCTTGACGATGATGGTCGTCGTACCGCTGATGTTGTTCACGATCTGCTGGCGGAAGTGGTCATAGCGGCCACCGCCACGGATCTTGAAGGCATCCGTGATGTCGATCTGGTCCTGGAAGTAGACGCCCCAGGACTTCTGCGTCTCATTGGAGTTCTGGATTACAGCGGTCGGAACCGGCAACTGGCCATAGACCGGATTGTAGATGTCGATGGCGTTGTTCGCCGCCGTGATCGGATCGCCCGCCGTATAGGGACCCGGCCGGAAGCGAAGCTGGTTCAGGTTGATCTTGAAACGATCCCAGTCGGCGCCAACGAGAACGTGATGCGCGATCGAACCGGTGTAGAGCTTGCCGGAAACTTCGCCGCGGAACACCAGGTTGGTGGTGCCGTAATCGCGGTAGCGGCGCTGGCGGGCAAGGTAGTTCCCGGTTTCCTCGAGCGTCTGGCGGCTGCCGGCCAGTTCGGCATCGCTCGAATAGCCCTTGAAGCTGGTATCGCGGTAACCGAAGCCGGCTAGGAAGACCCAGTCCTTGGCGATGTCCTGCTGAAGCTGGACCTGGTGGCCGAGCACTTTGACCTTGGTCGGGCCGTCGCCGGGTTCGCCCAGGAAGGTGGAGCGCGGGATCAGGCCAAGCACGCCGTCCACGGCAACCACGCCCCGGTCGAAGGGCACTTCCTGGTCAACGAATTCCATCTCGTAGCTGATGCTGGTCGACGATGAGGGTTCGAACAGTACCGAGGGCGAGGCGACGATCTTGTTCGAATTGATCGTGTCGCGGAAGCTCCCGGCGTCCTGCGCGGCGCCATTGAGCCGGATGGCGACCTTGTCGTTCAGGGCAAGGTTGTAATCGCCTTCGACCCGGTAGGTCGAGTAGCTGCCGGCCGAAGCCGCAAAGCTGCCGAAGGTATCGTCGAGGGTGGCCTTCTTGGTGATGATATTCACCGTGCCGCCGGGCTCGCCGCGGCCGAACACGGCGCCGTTCGGACCCTTGAGGACTTCGATGCGCTCGATGTTCGAGGCATCGCGCGGGCCGCCATAGCCGCGCCCACCGTTGAAGCCGTTGACAAGGAAGCCGCTCGGGAAGTTTTCGTCGCCGGCGAAGCCGCGGACCGCGAAGGCGTCCCAAAGTCCGCCGAAGTTGTTCTGGCGGGCAATGCCGCTGGCCAGATCGAGAGCGGAATCGAGCCGGGTTATATTCAGATCCTGGAGCATCTTGCCGTCGATCTGCTGGACCGACTGCGGTATTTCAGCGAGCGGGACATCGCCCCGATACTGCTGGCGCTGGCCGACGACGGTAATGGTATCGGTGCTTTCGGTGTCGTTTGCCGCCTCGTCTGCCATGGCGATGGCGGGGAAGGCGACAAGCGCCGTACCAGCCAACAGGGAAGCGTGAACTGCGGAATTAAAAATTCTCATCTTGTGACCCCTCACTTGAGTTGTTCCCACGTCCTGCAATTTCCAGTCGAGCAGATCTTCTTTGGTACAAACTCCGCGAAATTCTGCGGATTTTGCGACCTGTCCGCTTCTATTTGCAAGATCGAGGCTATCTGTACCCTGACAAATCTTTAATCGTAACTAGGGGGCCGGGCGGATGATTATGACGAATTGGGGTCATTGTCCGATTATTCTGCCGTGTTCTCCTTCAGCGAACAAACGGCAGGACCTGCCGACGCCCCGAAAGTGATTGTGCAGATGCGAAATGCAGTCCTGGCAGGGCTCTCAATTCAGACGAATCGGTGCCTACAAGGGAGTTTTTGCACTGCAGCATAGCAAAGACGTTCTCGCGATATCGGAGCAGCAGGCAGGCCTCTTTCGCGGATGCATCACGAATTACTATGCCGCTTTCCGTTTTGGACGGGCCAAAAAAGAAGGGCGAAACGCCGGATGGTAGCGCTTCGCCCTTGTTCAGGCTCGGGAATGTTTCGTGCGGGATCAGGGCTTGAAGAGATCCTTGTAGAAGCCTGCGACCTTCACGGTGACCTTGACCGGCGTGTCGCTCTTGTTGCGCCAGTACCAGCCATGCGTGCCGTCGAAGGTTGCGGTGAAATCGCCCTGACCGGCCTCGCTCTGGCGTTCCTTCCAGTAGCTGGTGAATTCGTCGTCGCCTGCGTTGACCGGTTCGCCGTGCATGTCGACCTTCACCGGTCCGCCGGTGGAGTGCCAGGAGAAGACGAAGCTGTCGCCCTTGACCATGTGCGCCTTGATCTCCGCGCCGCTGTGCGGGGGCAGGTCAAGGGTGAGTTCGTCTTCGCGCCAGGCGGTGGCGCGTTCGATCGAAGCGCGGGTTGGGGTGACCAGCGATGCGGCCGGCCCAGTCGAGACAGGAGCGGAATCCTCGTCTTCTTCCATCACGGCCATGCCGGAGATGCCCAGTCTGGCGCCGATGCCGGTCGGATCGATGCCGTATTCGGCGGGCAGAACGAACAGGGTGAGCACGCCGCCCGCTGCAACGGCCGCTCCGATGCAGGCCTTGGCAAGCGTGGCGGGAGAGGCTTGCACGTTGCGTGGAAGCGCGGCGATGTCTGCGGGATATGTCGTGGCCATGTCAGGCTCCCTGGGTGAAGTAACCGGTCAGCTGGTAGCCGACGAGGACGAAACCGGCGCACATCAACGCCGCGTTGGCAGCGATGGCGCTGCGCTGGAAGCTGCCGCTCAGTCGCCAGATGTTCATGGCGATGAGAATCAGGCCCAAGGCCATGAACTGCCCAAGTTCGACGCCGACGTTGAACGACAGGAGGTTGGGGATCATTCCCTCGGGCGAGAGCGTGAGATCCTGGAGCTTGGTTGCAAGGCCGAAGCCATGAAACAGGCCGAAGACGAATACCGCGGCACGGGGATTGGGCGCCCAGCCGAACATCGTGCGAAAGCCGTCGAGGTTGTCGATTGCCTTGTAAGCGACGGACAAGCCGATAATCGCATCGATTATGTAGGGATTGGCGCGAATGTCGAAGATCGTGCCGACCAGCAGGGTCGTGCTGTGTCCGATCGCGAACAGCGTGACGTAAGTCCCGATGTCCTTCATCCGGTAGAGGAAAAAGATGACACCGGCGAGGAAGAGCAGATGGTCGTAACCCGTGACCATGTGCTTCGCGCCGAGGTACATGTAAGGCAGGATGGCGATGCCCGAACTGCCCTCGATGAAGGCCTTGTCCGCTTCTCCTACCCCGTGGGCCTGGGCCGAGGCGGCGATCGCCAGCGCTGCCAGAAGGGTGCAGGTGGCTGTCAGCGCGCGTCCGGCCGCGGCAAGGCGGCGGGACGCTGCGAGGGTGGCCGTCTGCATTTGCGTCAGAGCTTGAAGGTCGCGAAAGTCTTCGTGCCGCTGCTCTTTTCGACCAGCGAGACGACGACCTTGGACCCGGCCTGAAGTTTGACGCCGGGCGCCGCAAAACGGTTGGCCTTTGACGCGCTCATGGCCGTGGTGGCCTTGGCGCCCGAGGCATTCGTCACGATCAGCTTGGCGCTGAATTCGCTGGCGGGCAGGGGTTCGTCTTCCTCACTGATATAGACATCGACGCCCTTGGCGCTCTTGACCAGTTCGAACAGGGTTTCGCCCGACATCTGGACCATGCCGCCGTGCTGGGGCTTCATGCTGCCGTGGGCATAGGCGACGCCCGGGATGACGGCGGCCGGAGCTGCGGCCAGCAGGCTTGCAGCGAACAGGGCGGAAATTGCGGAAGTCTTCATCGGGGGATCTCCGTGTATCGGGCTCGCGAAGGCCGGCCTGCGCGGCCGGCCTTTCGGCTTATTCGGGCAGGTGCGGCAGAACGAACGAAAGCGAGGAGCGGTATTCGACCTGGTCGTATTTCGTCGGCTGGTCCGAAGGTCCGACGTAGATGCCCATCAGCACGTTGAGGCCCTGGTTGCGCAAGGTGATCGTTGCCGTACCGTCAGCATCGGTCTTGACCGGGATCTGGTCGGGATCGTTGACGTAGTCGGACATCACCTGGACGCCTGCCATGGGCTTTCCATTGAGATAGGCGCGAACCTTGAGCGGCTTGCCCTTGTCTTCGGGAATTGGGCCGACCGGCACGAGCTGGAGCACGAGGCCTTCGAAAAGCGGAACGTCCTTTTTCGGAAGTTTCTCGAAGTGGAGAGCGTATTTCCAGTTGTGTTCGGACACCGCGACGTCGGCGACTTCATCCTTCGTCGTGTTGTGCCAGCTACCGGCCTTGTCCTTGGTCCACACGCCATAGTCCATGACTGCGGTCATCGCTGCAATCGGTTCGTCGCTGTCGACGATGGGCACGATGCCGGCCTCGCGCAGGGACGTCTCGACCGGTTGCCAGTCTTCGTCATAGCCCTTGACCAGAGTGAGATGCTTCATGCGCCCCACGGCATCGAGATCGTCGGCACCCACGCCGTAGATCAGGGCAAGCTGCTTGGCGCGCTGCGCGAACCAGATCGCGTGGGCATCGGCAGGTGCGATGGAAGTGAGGCCCAGAGCGAGTGCGGAGGCAAATGTGGATGCGAGCAGGAAGGGCGAACGACGCGGCAATGATCTTCTCCTCGGGTTTTCTTGAGCACAGCATGTGGTGATGCCAGCGCAAGATATTGCTTTTTGTGGCAGGGCGATCGGAAGCAAATTGCGTAATGCTCGGCCGCGCGGCAGCATCGCACACCGCGGCCACAATTGACCGCAGTGCGCCTTTCTAGCCGACCGCCTTGTGCATCGGTGCCGCAAAGGCGCCGATTTATTGTCGGAAATCGTCTATTGCTGATCGGCTAATGGAGCCTGTCCTTGCGAAACGGCAATTCCCATTGCTTCAAGGCCAACGCTGACATCCTTGATATTGCCCAGCTGGAACGTACCGCTGACCTTTACCTGCGCGTCCGCGGTATTTTCGAGGACGAGAGGCTGCGGGAGATAGGGATTGAGCCTGGCCAGCACTTGCGAGACCGGCTGCGCATCGAAGCTGATCGATCCCGTAATCCACTGGCTGGCGCTGGCGGTGTCGGTCTTCGAGACGGCAAAGCCGCGCGAGCTGTCGAGCGAGAGTTGCTCGCCCGGTTCAAGTTCGGTTTCGTGGATCTTGTCGCTTACGCGCACTCTGCCCTGAGCCAGCATCACCAGCGGATCGCCATTGCGCTGCGAGACCGTGAAACGCGTGCCCAGCGCAGTAACGCTGTTCATGCCCGAAGTAACGACGAAAGGGCGGTTCGCATCATGCGAGACATCGAAGAAGGCGCGGCCCTGTTGCAGTGTCAACTGCCGCTCATCGGCTGACAGGGCGACTTCGACACGCGAATTTGCATCCAGTGTGACGGTCGAGCCGTCGGCAAGCCGGAAGGCGCGCGGCGCCGCGCGCCCGTTCGCCAGCATCTGAGCGGCTTGCGAGGCGGTTACACCGGGCCTGTCCGTCCAGATATAGCTTCCCAGGCCGACAACGAGGAGCAGGCAGGCGGCAATCGCGAACCAGGTCGCAAGAGCGCGGCGCGGGACATTCTGCGTGCTCGCGTCATCGTCTGCTTGTTCGACGTCCTCGTCGGCACTGTCGTTGGCGGCGAGGCGCGCACGCGCCGCCGACCGCATGGCCATAATGCGCGGATCGTCCTTCACGGCATCGAGTGAGCGCCACAGGCTCTCGGCTTCCTGCAGCGAAGCCGACTCTTCAGTCATTGCCCGGTCTTCGCCCGAAGGGTTGCGCAGGAAGGCGGCCAGTTCCTCGTCGCTCATGCCGCCGCTCCTCGAATGCGGATCAGTCATCGCTCTCCTCCAGCAATGCGCGCATTGCTTTCATCATATGCTTTTCGATTGCGCTTACCGAAATGCCCATTGCGGCAGCGATCTGCTTGTTATTTAGATTCTCAAACCTGCTCAACACGAAGATATCGCGCGTGCGCTCCGGCAACATCCCGATGCGTGCCACGACCCTTTCTATCTCATTCTTTCCCATCAAGACGCGCTCGGGCGTGATCTCCTCAACGGGGTGGCGAATTTCTGTCAATTCCTCATGGCGTTTGGCCGCCCGGACTTCGCCGCGGCGGAAACGGTCGGTCATGACGCTCCCTGCGGTGCGAAACAGATAGGCGCGCGGATTTTCGATGACGCCCTGATCCGGCAGCCGGCAAAGCCGCATCCAAACGTCCTGTACGACGTCTTCTACGTCTTCCTTGCGATCGAGGCGACGCAGCAACCATTGTCGCAGGACGGGCAGGTGCGGAAAGATTGCGTCGTGCAGTTTGTTCGGCTCGCTCATCCGGGACCCAGGTGTGAAAAAGGTTGTGGGCCGACTACCACGGTCGGCGAATCAAGCTAGAGTAATCAAACTTTCGCCTATCAGGAAACACGCAAGAGATTTCGCCCTTGGTAATGGCACGGCAGGCCCTGATTGTTATCCTGGCGTGGTCCTGCTGCGCTTTCGCCGTGCCGACGGCGTTTGCTGCGACCGGGCAGGCTTCGCTGGCAGAGGCCCTGCAGGCCCTCGCCCGGCGCGGCCATCTGTCGATTCTCTTCCGGCCCGAGACGGTGTCCGGGCTTCGGGCGGGCAAGCCCGGCAAGCCGTCGAAGCCGGAGGCCGCACTCGATGAAATGCTGCGCGGTACGGGCCTGCGCGCCAGGCGCATCGCGCCTCGGACCTTTGTCATAGAGCGCATCGAAGTCGCGAAATCCGAAGGTGGCACCGACGCATCCGCTCCACCTGCCGAGCGGCATGTTCAGACGGCCGCCCCGTCTTCCATCATCGTGACCGCCCTGCGAAGGCCCACGCTCCTGCTGGACACCCCGGTCAGCATGATTGCGATTGAGGGGCAGCAGTGGAGCGAACTGGCGGGCAGGACCAATGCGGACGTTGCAAGGTTGGCGCCCAGTCTGGCGATCACCTCTCAAGGCGCGGGGTTGGATCGGTTGTCGCTGCGCGGCGTGATCAGTGCAGGCGAGCCGAGCGTCGGCCTCTACTACGGCAATGCTCCGGTTCTGGGGCCTTCGGGCTCCACTTCGGATCCCGGCCTGATGACGCCCAACCTGCTGTTGATCGATGTCGATCGGATCGAGGTGCTGCGCGGGCCGCAGGGGACTCTCTACGGCGCCGGATCGCTGGCCGGCACCATGCGCGTGCTCTTTCGCCAGCCCGAACTCGACAGGTATTCCGCCAATCTCGACGGATCGGTGTCCTCCACGAGGGGCGGAGGCAACGGTTTCGATGCCTCGTCCGTGATCAATCTCGCACTTCTCCCCGGGCGCGCTGCGCTGCGCGCGGTCGCCTACCGCAGGCGCGAGGCGGGCTTTGTCGACAACGTGGCGCTCGGTCTGGCCAATATCGGCAACAGGGACGACGCCGGTGCACGTCTGGCCGTGAAGTGGGAACCCGACCCGGACTGGTCGCTCTCGCTCGAAGGCGCCTATCAGAAGACCGACTATGACGATTTCGGAAGCGGCAGCGGAGACGTCGGCACGAACCGGACCAACCGGACCGTTCGCCTGCCTTTTTCAAGCCGATTCTGGATGGCTTCTGCCGTCGTTCGTGGCGCCCTGGGCACCACCGATGTCGAACTTTCGGCTTCGCGCTACCGGTGGCTGCCTCGTCGAAGTTTCGATTTCACCGCCGTCCTGGAAGATCTGCGCGGTGACGCGCAGGCCTGCGCCGGCTATTTCGACAGGCCTGCTGCATCGGGATGTTCCGCGGCCGAACTCACGCAATTCGGCAGCTATCTGGATACCGCGACGCCGGCCGTGCTCGATCAGCCGCTGCGTGTCACCAGCACCTCGGCCGAATTGCGCCTTTCCGGAAGGGGCGCGCTGAACTGGACGGCCGGTTTCTTCGTCAATCGCCGGACTGACCGGGGTGAAAGCCTGACCCGCAGCGCGGACGAGCAGGGAGTGGTCGATGCCGCCGCCCCGCTGTTAAGCCTGCGGCGCTTTGCCGGGTCCCTCAATCAGGTGGCGGCATTCGGCGATGTGACCTGGAATGCAACGGATCGTCTCCACGTTACGGCGGGGGGGCGCATCTTTCGCTATCGGCGCTCGGCAAGCGGAGAGAGCATTCTGCGCAATCCGGCGACCGAGGTCTACGGCAGTGAAGGATCTGAATCCTACGTATACTCGGTGCGGGGCACCGCGGGTCGGATGCGCTTCGATTTCCATCCTGCCCCCGATTGGCTGATCTACGGTGAGGTGGCGCAGGGCTTTCGGCCGGGCGGCATCAACATCGTGCCGGGCCTGCCCAGAGACGCTGCGGTGTACCGCGGCGATCGCCTCGTCAGCCGGGAACTGGGGTGGCGCGTCTCGCTGGGGCGCGATGCGATCCAGCTTAGCGGCGCCGCGTTCCGTCAGACCTGGTCGGACATGGAAGTCTCGGCCATTACCAACAACGGCGCCTTTGCCATCATCAGTAACCTTGGCAGTGCGCGTATCGACGGGATCGAACTGGGGTTGGATGCCCGGGTCGGCGAACACCTCGAGGCGAACGTGCAGGCGACCTACCTCGATCCCCGCCTGACTTCCGATCAGGTAAGCGAGATCGCGCAGACGTCCGGCCGCGCGGGCGATCGCCTTGCCTTCGTTCCCCCGTTCATCGTGAGCAGCGTCCTGACAAGCCGCTGGGACCTCGGCGGCGACCTCGCGTTCAAGCTGGCGCTCTCCGGCCATTTCAGCAGCCGCCATTATTCGACGGCCAACCGCACTGACGAGCGTGTCATGCGTATCGGCAGCGCCGGATCGATCGACCTGCGGGCAAGCCTGCAAGGATCGGTTCATTCGGTGATACTTGGCGTCACCAATCTGACGGGAAGCCACGGCCGTATCCAGGCTTCCGATTTCATCTTCGCGCCGCGAACGATCACCCGGGTCCGTCCCCGCACTGTGTCGATCGGGTTCAACGCGATCTTCTGATACTCGGCTGCGGCTCATCGCGGTCTGCTGCACTGCAAAAAAACTTTCATAATTCGGTGAGGACTCGTTTCGCCGCTGCGTCTTCCCTTGTGAACACCCTTCGGGTCGCACTCGTGAGGGCAAGGTGGGGCATGGCTTTGTGACCGGAGCGAACGGCAATGCAGGCGGCAGTATCGGGCTTTTGTCCGGCCATCGCCTGTCCGCCGTAAAGTTCGACGGGACCTGGGCCATGCCGCATCCAGAACATCCCAATCAAAAAGATAATCGGCGTCTGGGAAGGATTGCACGGGAGGCTGGCGCATCGCCAACCATAATCGTCCTGTATCAAGGGGGGTATCTTTCCACATGAAATCTTCGATCATCATGGCCACGCTTCTGGCCGCTGTATCCGCATTCCCGCTCACTTCGATGGCGCAGACCAGCAATGCTGCTGCCACCAGCGAAAGCGCAAACGGGGGTATCCTGGCCTCGGGCGATATCGTGGTGACTGCCCTGCGCCGCGATTCGACCCTGCAGGAGACGCCGATCAGCATCGCGGCGATGAGTGGTGAAACGCTCCGGGAAATGGGGTCGAGCGAGATTACCGGCTATTTCCGCCAGGTGCCGAACCTCAATGTTTCGCAAGGTCAGATCGGGTCCAGCCGCATCAGCATCCGCGGCGTGAACGCCGCTGGCGAAGCCACCGTTGGCCTGTACTACGACGAAACGCCTGTCACCGGTCCGAGCGGCACGAACCAGGACCCCGGAGCAGTCGCGGCCAATCTCAACCTTTTCGATGTTGAGCGTGTGGAGGTCCTACGCGGTCCGCAAGGTACGCTCTATGGCGCCAGCTCTATGGCGGGCACCCTGCGCGTCATTTTCAAGAAGCCGGACGCTTCTACTTACGAAGCGGCGGCCGAGGCCGATGCGTCGGCAATCGACGGCGGCGGTACAGGCTACGGCGTGAAGGCGATGGTCAACGTCCCGATCGTCGAGGACAAGCTGGGGGTCCGCGTCGTCGGATACTACCAGAAGAAGCCCGGCTTTATCGACAATGTCCTTTACGGCGAAAAGAACATCAACGATAGTGAGGCGCGCGGCGTGCGTGCCCTGATCGGCTATGAGCCGGGGCCGGATACGAAGATCCTTGCCACTGCCATCTACGAAAAGACGACGGCCGATGATCAGCAGGGCTGGTATCCGCAGCTCGGCCGCTACAAGACCGACTCCAAGGTGCAGTTGCCCTTCAACAGCGAAATGCAGCTTTACAACCTCAAGGCTGACCAGGACTTCGGCTTCGCCACGTTGACGGCCACCGGTACCTACTACAAGTTCAACATCGTGCGTACGGTCGATTTCACGCCTACTGTACAGGTCCTGGGTTCGCTTCCCTCGATCTGCAGTGCCTACTATGGCCAGAGCAGTGCCTGCTCGCCCGACCAGCAGTCCGACTTCAGCGATTACGCGCAGTCCGTGCTGCCGGTCATCGGCTATCAGCCTGCATGGCTCAAGTCGCAGAACTACGAAGTCCGTCTGGCGTCTAACGGCACCAACCTGATCGACTGGACGATCGGCGGCTACTACGAGCACCGCAAGGACCACATCGACAGCAATACGACGAGCGTGAGCCCGGTCGACGGGTCGGTACCCAGTCCGCTTCAGAACCTGAGCTATCGCTATGTCGAAACCAGGACAGAGCAGATCGCCGGCTTCGGTGAAGTTACCCTGCACCCCACCGATAAGCTCAGCCTCACCGGCGGCCTGCGTTATTACGACTACTCCAAGACCGTGAGTGGCGAGTCCACCCTGGCCAGCCCGCTCACGGGAAGCATCCTTGCCGATTACGAGGAGCGCAAGGCCAGCGCGAACGGCCTCATCCAGAAGTTCAACGTCAGTTACAACTTCACGCCGGATTTCATGGCTTATGCCAGCGCGGGCAAGGGCTTCCGTCCGGGCGGGGCAAACAACATCCCGATCCTGCCGGCGCACCTGATCGCCTATGATTCCGACAGCCTGTGGAACTACGAAGCGGGCATCAAGACAAGCTGGCTGGGCGGCAAGGTCGTGTTCAATGCATCGATGTTCCAGATCGACTGGAGCAACATGCAGGTTATGGCGCGCACTGCCGACGGGCTCTACGCCTTTCTTACCAATGCCGGCGCTGCGCGTATTCGCGGCGGTGAATTCGACCTGACCGCGCGTCCGCTGGCGGGCCTGTCGCTTTCCGTTTCGGGTGGCTACACCGATGGCAAACTGACCGAGGATCAGTCGAGCGAAGATATCCTCATCAGCGCATCCACCGGGCGGAAAGGCGATCGTCTGGCCAACAGCCCGAAGTGGAGCGGCGCGGCCTCGGCCTCTTACAAGTGGGCGTTGAACGACCGCTTCGACGCAATGCTGCGCGCAGACTATGCCTATACCGGGAAGATGAAGTCGAGCATCAGCGCGACGGATCCCTACCTCACCAATTACGGTAACTATTCGACCGTCAACCTGCGCGCGGGTATCGAGAACGAGACCTGGGGCATGGCGCTATACGTCAACAACGTCACCGACACCGTGGGCAATGTGAGCCAGTCCAGTGGCTTCGGTTACAGCGATATCACCTTCTCGATCCCGCCGCGCACGTTCGGCGTGAATCTCCACTTCGCAATGTAAAGGAGTTCCAACCCATGAAGAAGTCACCATTCTTGCTGCTTTTGGCAGGGCTGGCTGCCTCTCCGGCGGTTGCGGCATCACCGGACTACAAGGCAGACCTTGCGCGTATCGATGCGGTGCTCGACAAGAACTACCCGCAGCTCGATGCGCTTTACAAGGACATCCACGCGCATCCTGAAGTTGCCTTTCAGGAAACGCGCACGGCAGCCTTGCTTGCGGCGAAGATGCGCAAGCTCGGCTTCGAAGTGACCGAGAAGGTTGGCGGCACCGGCATCGTTGCGATTTATCGCAACGGTGACGGGCCGACCGTTCTGGTGCGCACGGAGCTTGACGGTCTTCCCATGCTTGAGAAGACCGGCCTGCCCTATCAGAGCCGCTACACCCAGAAAGTGAACGGCGAAGTCGTGCCGACTGCGCATGCCTGCGGGCATGACATCCACATGACCTGGTGGGTGGCCACGGCCGAGGCATTGCTGGCGATGAAGGACCGGTGGCACGGCACCCTCATGTTCGTGGGGCAACCCGCCGAGGAAACCGTGAGCGGGGCCAAGGCGATGCTCGACGACGAATTGTTCAAGCGCTTTCCAAAGCCGGACTATGGCTTTGCCGCGCATGTTGCGCCCGATGCCCTTGGCAACGTGCACTTCAAGGAGGGCATGTCGTCATCGGCCTCGGATCAGGTGCGGATTACGTTCAACGGCAAGGGCGCACATGGTTCCATGCCGGCCTCGAGCATCGATCCGATCGTAATGGGCGGACACTTCGTCAGCGACGTCCAGACGATCCGCAGCCGTGAAGTCGATCCCAGCAAGTTCGGTGTGATTACCGTGGGCAGCTTCCACGCTGGCACGGCACCCAATATCATTCCAGACTCCTCGGTACTTGAGCTTACCTTGCGCTCGCACGATCCCGAGATCCGCAAGCAACTCATGGCTGGCGTGACGAAGACGGCCGAGGCCGTCTCCGCCATGGCAGGCGCCCCGGATCCGACGATCGACTACCTTTACGGGACAGCGGCCGTGTACAACGACCCCAAGCTGACGGACAAGGTGGCAGCAGTCGTAAAGGACGCCGTGGGCGGCAACGTGTCGGTTGCGCCGGAATCGATGGCGGCGGGGTCAGGCAGTGAGGACTTCTCGGAATTCATCGCTGCCGGTGTTCCGTCCGTCTTCATCGGTGTCGGCGGCGTCAAGCCCGAGGTCCTCGCGGGCTACGTGAAGAACGGCGAAAGGCCGCCTGTAAACCACTCTCCCTTCTTTGCGCCCGATCCGGAAGGATCGATCCGCAAGGGAACGCAAACGCTGGCCCTGGCCGTGCTCTCCGTCGCGGGTAGCGAATAAGAAAGTCCTCAAGCGGGGGGAGGCAAGCGGCGCTTGGCTCCCCCCGATCCCCTGGCATGAAAAAGCCCCGGATGTCGCAAGTCAGCGACATCCGGGGCTTTTTTGGCTCTGGTGGTAGCGGTTACGGCGCCATTCAACGCCGTAACCGTCTCCCACAATTACTTGAATACAGCCGAGAGCTTGGGGCGGTCCTTGCGGGCCGGTTTCGAGCTGGCCGAGCTGTCAGCCGACGAAGGAGCGGAAGCGCTCTTGCTTTCGGTCGCGGGGTTAGCTGCCGGTGCGGCTGCCTCCTGCTTCGGAGCAGGAGCCGAAGCAGTCTTGGCAGCAGCAGGCTTGCGGGCGGCCGGAGCCTTCTTGGCACGGCTCTTGGCCGGAGCCTTGCTCGCCTTCTTGGCGGGCGTAGCTGCCTTTGCCGCTGCGGGCGCTGCCTTGTCCTTGCTGCCGTCGCTCGCCGGAGCTGCCGGCTTGGCGGTCGTATTGGCAGTCTTGGCGGCAGGTGCCTTCGGGGTGGTGGCGGACTTGCTCGTTGCGGCCTTGGGTTTGGCGGCGCTCTTCTTTGCAGCAGCAGGCTTGGCCTTTGCGGCTGCCTTGGGCGCAGCGTCTTCGGTCTTGGCCGCAGCCGCCGGAGCAGCCGATGCGGTGTCTTGACCGCTGCGATCGATGTTCTTGGCGACCTTGCGGCGGAGGTCCGAATAGGCTTTTGCGACGATCGGATAGTCGGTCGGCAGATCGTAGCGAGCCTTGTATTGCGATTCCGTTAGCCCGTGCTTGCGCAAGTGACGCTTGAGCGTCTTGAACTTCTCACCGGTAATGAGAGAGACGACGAAGTTCGGATCGCTGTGCGATTCCTCGGCCGAAACAGCGGGCTTGATCGCGGCGGCCTGCTTGGCCGGCTCGGCAGCGACCTTGGCAGGCGGCTGTTCAGGCTTCGGCGCTGCAGCGGCTTTTGCCTCTGCTGCATTGGCCTGTGACCTGGCCTCGGCCTTGGCAAGCGCAGGCATCGGCGCGTCCTCGCCGAATTCCAGGAAAGCCTTGAATACATCGCTGAGGAGCGAGGGTAGTTCAGAGGCGTTGAGCTGGTTGTTGTTCACAAAGGCTGTGACAAGGTCCAGTGAAGCGCGACGTGCGTCGAAATCTGCCATATCCATCCAACTTGAAAAGTGCTCAATGCGAGCAGGAGAGTGTCAAAAACGCGGCCATAAACACTATTGACATATAAAGTGTCAAATATTCGATTGCCAAGGCCTAAAATGGCGCTCTCCAGAGCAGCCGGATACCCGCGATAATCGGCGCAGGATACCCGGAGGCTTGCATTGAAGCCTCCGGGCTGGATTCATTGCATTTTCGTCAGAACTCCTTGCGCACGGTCATGCCGATCTTGCGCGGACTTCCGATGTTGTATCCAAGCCGTGCCCGGCCGCCGCGCTCGCGATCCAGTGACATCAGGGCGTTCTTGTCCAGCAGGTTATTGACATAGACCGACACGGACAAGCCGTGGTCGAAGTTCACACTCGTCGAGAGATTGACGAGGTCGTAAGATGGAAGGCGATAGGACCCGAAGTCGTAGGCCCCGGTTCCGAAAGCGCCGGTTGCCGGATCGTAGAAGATCGAATTGGTGAACGATCCTGCGCCCGGCTCCTGGTCCGCAAGCTGGGTGAAGCGATTGCCGACGTGCTGGTAGCTTGCCGTGAAGGCCCAGTCGATGCCGTCGCTGATCTCGGTTTCGTAGGTGGCCGAGGCCGAGATCTGGAACTTCGGAACGGTGGGCAGACGATTGCCCTTGCGGATACCCGCAATGACTGCGCCCGAGCCGTCAACGACAGTGCTGTCGATCTTGGAGTCGATGTAGCTGCCGTTCACGCTCACGTCGAACCCGGGCATGAGGCGGGCGGCGAGTTCGGCCTCGACACCGGTCGTATGAGCCTTGGGCACATTGAACAGCACGCGAGAGGAGCAACTGCCGGCATCGGCGGTGACCTGGAGATTCTTGATCTCGTTGTGGAACACCGCGCCATTGAAGGTGATCCCTCCGGTATGCGCCTTGATGCCGCCTTCGTAGTTCCACAAGGTCTCGTCGTCGAAGGTCGGACGGTTGCCGTACGTCGCCGCGTCAGGACCGGTCGCCCCGCCAGAGCAGAGCGGGATATTCAGCGGATCGTTGACGCCGCCCAGGCGGAAGCCCTTTGACGCCTGCAGGTTCAGCGTGACATCGGGGCTGGCTTCATAGCTGGCGATGAAGCGCGGCGAGAAGCCCGTGGAACTGGTCTTGTCGCCAATATTCGTGTCGCCGTTGGCGAAGATGCCGCCCGATATGAAGTCGCGCTTTTCCTTGAAGTCGTAATAGCGGCCGCCCGCGGTGAGCTTGAACTGGCCCAGCTTGTAGCTCGCCTCACCGAAGACCGCCGCCTGCTTGATGATATACGGAATATCTGCGTTGTAGGGAGAATTTGCCGGGAAGCCATTGGCGACCGATGCGGAAGTTCCTGCACCGAGGCCGGCATCGACGATCGCGTCGTATCCGGGGGTGGGCAGGCGCTGCGCGTAAGTCCGGTCGACATGGCTGTAGAACCCGCCGAAGACCCACTGGAACGGACCGCTGTCGGTGGATGACAGGCGCAATTCCTGGGTCCATTGCTTGAGCTTCGTCCTGTCGCGAAGTTCCGAAGGCAGGTTCGCCAGCGAACCGTCTACGCCCAGATCCAAGGCGAAGGGCGATACCGAGACCGAACCGGTGAGAGCCGATGCGTCGCGGGCGACCAGGATGTTGCGATGGATATAGGTGGTGACCGAGGTCACTGCGATCGTGTCGGTGACATCGGCATTTACGGTCAGGTCCGCCAGAGTGGTCTTGTCGCGGAATTCCTCGCGCAGCTTGAGGTACTGCGTGCGCTTCGGAAGGATCTGCGCGGCATCGATCAGCGGATTGTAATAGAGGTGGTAGGAATCCTCACGGTTGAAGCCGTTGGTCTTGATATCCTGGTAGATGATGCGCGGGGTGACCTTGATGCCCGGGCTCGGTTCCCACAAGAGGCTGGCGCGACCGCCGTAGCGGTTGCCGTCGTTGATGTTCTTGCCCGCGGCCGGGCCGATCGCGTCAACGAAGCCGGCGTAGTGTTCGGCATAGCCCACGACCCTGAGCGCCGCGGTTTCGCCCAGCGGAAGGTTTACAGCCGCCTTGCCGTCATATCCGACATCGCCGCCCTTCAGGACATTGGCGCCTGCTTCCACGGTGCCTTCGACGATGCCGAGCTTGGGCTGCTTGGTGATGTAGCGCACCGTGCCGCCTTCGGAGCCTGAACCGAACAGGGTTCCCTGCGGGCCGCGCAGAGTCTCGATACGATCAAGGTCGAACAGGTCGAAATCGGGGGTGAAGAGCGACAGCGAGATGACCGACTCGTCCATGTAGACGCCGACCTGCTCCTTCACGCCGGGCTGGTCGCGCACAACCTGGCCGGCGGAAACGCCGCGGATCGATACCTGGCTCTGCCCAGGGCCGAGGTTCTGGACGGTAAGGCCTGCAATGGAACGGGAAACGTCCTCGATGGAGGTGGCCCCTGAACGCCGCATGGCTTCAGCCGTCTGGGCATTGATCGAGAACGGGACGTTCTGGATGGACTCGTTGCGCTTTGTGGCGGTGACGATGATTTCGTTGTTGTAGGTTTCTCCGCCGCCCTGACCGGCTTCGTCCTGCGCCGCGGCTGCTGCGGAAAAGGCGATCATGCTGAAGCAGACGCCGCCGATGAACATGGCCTTGCTTTGAAGTCTCGTATTCATTTCGTTCCCCTCCCTAATGGAGAAATGATTGAATATTATATATTTAATCCTACGAAGGTCTTGTTCTCAGGTTTCACTTTCCTCCTGGGCAGACATGTAATCGGTTCTTTGCGTCTTGGCTCGCGGCAGCTGCACGGCGTCTGCAAATTTCTGCTGCGCCGTTGCACTTTCGCCACGTATTCGTCTGCGCCATGCTTCACCGGGAAAGCCGGGATCCGGGCCGCTGGTGAATAAGTTCGCATCGCGCCGCCTGAATGCGAGTAATCGGGCGACGCGAAGCGAAGCCGGAACGCTAGTTTCCGGAGGAAAGCCGCTCTGCAAGCTGATGGAGGATGCCGCCGCCTAGACCGTCATGGGTGCCGAAGCCGGGCTGCATCACCGAGATGGTGATGGCATTGCGTACGACCACGCTTTCGTCATCCTCCTGCGAGGAGTCGGGCTCGGCGTTGTTCATGTCGATGACAACGCCTGGCAGTTCCTGGTTGCCGGCACCGGTGGCGCGGGCTAGCGGAGACTGGCTCATGTCCTCGGCAAAACGAACCGTGTAGGCGTTGTAGGTGCCGACTTCAGTCGGCGCCCAGGCGTCCCTGGAAAGATCGTCGGGGAAGTTGACGTTGAGGGAGACATGTGCAGGAAGCAGCGGCTTGTCGTCAGCTCCGGCTTGGAGTGCATCGACGAGCTGGGCGGTCAGTGCGGCTACTCTTGCGGATTTCGGGTTGGCGAGGTTTTCGTCGTCCGCGGTGTCCGCGCCGGCGCTCAAGGCTACGGCCGGGATGCCGCGAGCGGAAGCGTATTGCACCACGTTGACGGTGCCCGAGCTGACACTGATTTGCCCTAGGTTCTGTCCTTCGTTGGGGCCCGACAGCACCAGGTCGGGGGCTTTGCCCCATCGCTTCTGTGCCGCGATGTCCAGACCGTAAAGGAGTGCCATCACCGGTGTGCCGTCGACATAATTGAAATCCCGGGCCGGAATGCCTTCGCGTGAAATCGGCCCAACACCCGGATCGCCCTTTTTCGCCGCCGCATTGTGGCAGTCCTGCGCGAGAGGGCCGATCGGGCGCATGAATCTTACCGCGCCGCCCATGCCGCTTTGTCCACTGCAGGGGACGGAAACGATGACATCGTGCCCTTCGGCCTTCAGTGCCTTGTAGAGAGCAACGACATTACTCGTGAGCCCATCGTCGTTCGCGATAACGATATTGCGCGCCTGGGCGAGCGCAGGGGTGGCCATAAGGGCGCTAGCAAGCAGTAATCGCGTCAGCATCGGGATCGTCCTTTCCTGTTTTTACAAATGCCGCCGCCGGTTGTGCGAAGGCAGTCCTCCTGGCCGATATGGGTTGAGATTTTCAGGATTATGACGACCTGTCAGTAGCTTGTTCAATGCACTGGTCGCAGCTTCGGTGCTCAATGCGCGATTGACCACGTATTGAAATGCAATTGAAAGAGTCATTCCCCGTTTCTGCGAGACGGCCCCGACAAGAAGGCCGTGCTGGTCATTTCGAAGGCCAGTGCATTTCGTCATGTTGAAGCAAATCATACAGCCGCCCGGCTGAGCTTCCAGGTCTGTGACGAGATTGCAGGCCACTGACATGTACCCTCTGTGGGGGCTGAACCCCGACACGGCTGATCAGGCGGCCCGCCGCGACCCTTCAGACGAATTCGGCGGCGCAGGAGCCGAGCTTGCGGCCGCCAGCGTCAGGGTTGCAGTCGCTCAGGGTCATTTCGAAACGGTCGCCTTTCACTGCTGGAGCAAGCGGGACCATCGAACCGGAGAGAATGACATCGCCTGCATTCAGGGCGACGCCGTATTCGCTCAGCGTGTTGGCAAGCCACGCGACAGCCTGCGCCGGATCGCCTTGTACTGCGTGGCCATACCCTTCGGAGAGCGGCTCGCCGTTCTTTGTGACTGTGACGTGCAGGTTCGGCAGCTCGAGTCCGGCGGGATCGAGGCGCTCCGCTCCCAGCACGAATACGCCGCACGAAGCATTGTCGGCGACAGTATCGACGATGGAGATGTTCCAGTCCGCAATGCGACTGTCGACAATTTCGAAGCACGGAATGATGCATCGCGTCGCAGCCATGACATCGGCGGCTGATACGCCGGGACCCTTGATCTCATCTTTCAGCACAAACGCGATTTCAGCTTCCGCCCGAGGGGCGATAAGGGCCTTGTCGTTGATGTCGATCAGATCCTCGACGCACATCCAGTCAGTCAGGAACCCGAAGTCGGGCCGGTCAACGCCGAGCATGTCCTGAACTGCCTTGCTGGTGGCGCCAATCTTCTTGCCGATCAGTTTTTCCCCGTCCGCCAGGCGGCGGGACAGAAGGTCGAGGCTGATCGCATAAGCATCATCCACCGAGAGCGAGGGGTTCGCGTTGATCAGGGGCGGCAGCGTCTTGCGTGCGCGAAGAGCTGCATGGAGCATCCCTCCATATGTTTGTGCGAGAGTCATCCGTAAGCCTCGTTTGGATGGCGATTGATGTCAGAGGAGCTCTGGAACTTGAGCATAATCTTGGGGGAGAATCTGCCGGAAGGCCAGAACTTCGCATTCAGACGCGCAGCGGCGCCATGAGAGCAGGGCGAGAGCATTGAACTTGCCCCTCAGGCGCCTGCCTTCGCGGCGTCCTGCGCCGGGGTGCCGCAAGCCATGCAATACCGGAAGAAGGCCATCTTGCGGGCGTCGCACTTGCTGCAGTGGTTGAAGAGCGTCATTCCGCAATGGACGCAGAAGTTCGTCTCGCTGCCTTCCATTGCTGCGATCGGCCGATCGCAGCCCGGGCAGACCTTGGCGGACATCTTCTTGAAAGCCTCGTCATGCGAGACGAGCTTGCGCCGTTCTTCCTCGGCCTGCGCCTCCACTTCCCGGCGTTTTTCGAGATAGTGGCGCATGTTCTTGATGAGGAAGTGCCCGGCCGCAACGGTCAGCAGGATGCCTACGCCATAGCGGATATAGCCGCCGTAACTGGGTAAGTAGGGCACGAGTTCGACGAAGAACACGAATACAGCGGCGATCACGAAGCCGCGTGACAGGGGCCAGTAGGCGCCTTTGCGCCGCTTGGCGACCAGCCAGGCCGCCAGCAGCAGCATCGGCAGGGTGAGTGCCAGGCGCAACAGGAATATGCGCAGCTCCTGCCAGAACAGCGCTTTTTCATAAGCCGGATAGGCGGCGTCCTGCAGGTCGTTCTGCTCCTGACGCAGGGCCTCGGCGCGCTGCTCGAGCGGCAGGCGCTCGTTCTCCAGCGTGTTGATCCTGCCCTGGATCGCACGTTCACTGCCCTTGAGCTGTTCAAGCTGGCGGGTGCGCTGGATGACTTCGGGGTCCTGCTGTGGATCGGTCGTCGCCGTGCGGGTCTGGATCCAGGCCTGGAACGTCTCGGTGGCGGTCTGCGAGGCGCGGCGGGCCTGTTCGAGCTGGAGCCGCGCGATCTGCAGCTTGTCGTCGATTGCGCCGGTGCGATCCTCGGCCTGCTTCAGCTCCGTCCGCAGCTTCCGGTCCCGCGTCTTGTCGACAAACTGTTCAGGCGAGACGCTCGTCTCCACCTGCGGCAGGTCACCGATGACGAGATTGCCGAAGCCGACGATGAACCCGGCGAAGATAACCGACACCGCCCAGAGAACGATCAGATAAGCCCGCTCGGGAACCCTTGCCCCCTTGATCATCTTCAAGCCTCCCCCGCCCCGTCGTTATCGCGAGGCTTAACACGGCTATGGCTTCTGTAAAGCCATTCGCACCATCCGGTGTTTTTTGGCAAAATTTGCGGACGCATGGATGAAACCTGGCGGAGCATTCGTTTCTGCATCGATGGCTCGACACCGCGTGTGACGGGCCGGAACTACAATTCGGCAGGAGGCGAGCCCATGAATTCCTTTGCGACGATGGCGGCGATGCCCACCGGCGTCCCGCCAGGGTAGGCTTTCGACCATCCTTTCGACTCTTCCAGAAATCGAATGAACGAGATTCCTTATGCGCTTGATTTATGCCTGCGCGGCAACCTTTGTGCTGCCGCTGATGACAACCCCCGCATACGCACGCGATGCAGAGACAACGCCTGGCTCTGCATCGCAATGGTCCGGCGAAGCCAGCACCGGCATTTCGTATCAGCAAGGCGACTTCGGAACCGAGGACAAATTCGAAACGCTGTCGATTCCTTTTTCCGTCTCGGTGAAGAAAGGGCGATTCCACCTTGCTGCCTCGCTTCCCTATATGCGCACGACTGCGCCGATCGGTGTCATCGTCAGTCAGGGCGGCCTGTTCGGCACGCCCTTGCTTGGTACCGACACGGTTAGTCGCGAGCGGACCGCGCGCGAGGGGATCGGCGATCTCACCTTGCAGGCGGCCGTGGACCTGCCGGTTGCCGGCTTTGCGACGTCGCTGGCTTCTTCCATCAAGGTGCCGACGGCATCGAGCGCCAAGGGGCTCGGCACGGGCAAGGTGGACTACGCGGTAAGCGGGCAGGTCGCCCGCCCCATGGGCGCGATCGTTCCCTTCGCATCGCTCAGTTATACGGTGCTTGGCGAGCCGGACGGGTTCGACGTGCGCAATACGCTTGGCGGCGCGGCCGGCGCGCGCTTGAACCTTGGCGATCGCTCCTTTGCGGCATTGTCCTATTCCTATGAGCAGGCGGCAACTGGCACGCTTCCCGACAGGCAGGCGGTTGGCCTTGGCGTCGGCACCGGCTTCAATGACAACATTCGGCTGAGCGTCGAAGGCGCCGCCGGTCTCAGCGAGGGCGCGCCTGCTGCCAGTGTCGCGGCGCGCATCGGTTTCGGTTTCCGATGACGGGTGGGACGCGCCGGAACGCTGTCAGGGACCGACGTCGCTGTTCGAGGTGCGCAGCAGATGGCTATTGCCCGGGGCGAAGCCCAGGGCCGCGGCTACGCGATCGTTCCAGCCATAAGGATCGGCGCGGACCACCGGTTCGCCTCCCGCGTCAAACAGGACTGTCTGGTAGAGCAGCCTGACGGGAATTTCGCGGGGCAGCGACACGAAGGTTTCCTCCCCCTTTTCCCGCGCCTTACGCCACTGGTCGAGAACGCCTTCATCGCGCGCCAGCATCTCGGCAAAGCCCGGTGCATCTTCTACCCGGACGCAGCCGTGACTTCGTTGCCGCTGTACCTGATCGAACAGCGATTTGGCGGGGGTATCATGCAGATAGATCGCATGGTCGTTCTTCATGTCGAACTTGACCAGACCCAAGGCGTTATCCGGGCCGGATTGCTGGACGATCCAGCCATCCTGCCAGGCCATGTTGTGACTGTGCAGATAGGCCCGGTCCTTGCCGGCGAATTCCTTTTCCTGGATCGAGCGCGGGATGGTCCATGTAGGGTTCGCCACAAGGCGGTAAATGGGAGATCCCAGTTGAGGCGTCTCCTTGCCCGGTTCGCCGACGATGGCCTTGCGGGTGTCGACCGCCTTGCCATTCCGCCAGTACGTCAGCTGGCCTGCGGCGGTATTGACGTCGATGCGTGTGGCTGGCGGATTGCGATCCAGCCAGCGCAGACGCTCCATGGCGACGGCAAGTGCGCGGGCCCTGTCTGCATCCGAGAGGTTGAGGATCTCCAGCGCGTCCTTGCCGATGATACCGTCGGGCCTGATGCCATAGTCCGCCTGCATCCGCTTGACGGCGCGCACCATGTCCGGCGTGTAGCGATCGACTGAGCCTGGCGTGTTCGACAGGTAGTCAGACGCGGCAAGCTGGCGGGCAATGGCCGGGACGCGCGGATCGCTGTCGCCGGGCTCAACAGGATCGTCCTTGAGTGGAATTTGCGGGGCAGGAGCAGCCTTCTTTGCTTTCAGATCCTTATAGGCTTGTGACAGGCGGCGATAAGCGTCGCTTTGCGGGGCAAGGCTATTCAGCCAGTTATCGAGCTTGTCCTCGGCAAGGGCCTGGCGCAGCCCTTGCAGAAGATCGGGGTGAGGGCGCCTGATGGTGTAGATCTCGAAGAGTTCTTCCGGCGAGGCAGCGCCCTGGGCAAGTGCGCGCGCGTATCGCAGCGCTTCCTGGGTAAGCGCCTCGTCCGCCTGCGACGCACCATCCGCGGCGAAAGTGAGATGGTCGAGACCGTGCATCGCGCGTTGGTCCAGCGCATTGCGAAGTTGCCGCGCGCTTGACGAACTCCAGCGCAACTGGCTCGCGCCAACGGTCTGGCCATTGGCATCCGCAGATGTCTGCTCGCACCCGGCAAGCGTCACGGCCAGGGCCATGATCGAGGCGGCAATGGCATTGGTTCGCACACAGATCTCCTTGAAAGACCTGTATGTTAACGATTGTGGAGCGCCGATGTTGCACGCTGGCGCGATATCCGCCGCCAATGCGTTCAGGCACGGCCCGCGTAGATCATCCGGCCCTTGCCCAGGAACGAGAAAAGATCGTCAAGGTGCTTTTCGCCAACCGCAAAGCATCCCTGGCTGCGTCCGAGCATGCCGTGCGTATCGATCATGTCTTCATTCGCGTACCACGCGCTATGCAGCACGATGGCCCGGTCGAGGGCGTTGTCGTTGGTCGGATCGAGGCCGATCAGACGCTGTGATCGGCCGTGCTTGCCGACGTAGTAATCATCGGTCAGGAACGTGCCCTCGCTTGAGGCGTTGGACCCGACGGCGTTTGAAAACCGCTCGACGAAGCCGGTATGGTCCGGATCCGAACCAGAGCCGTGGGCGACCAGGATCAGCGAAGCCTTCCCGCCTTCGATGTCGAGGAAATACATTCTTCGCCTGGAGGATGAGACCGAGAAGTCGACCAGCGCGATCCGGCTGTTATCCTCGATGCGCGCGGAATGGGCATCGAGCGCGGCCATCGCCTTCTCCAGCAGGTGTGGGTTCACGTCGAAGCGCGATTCCTTCACCGGTTTCCTGGCGAGCGCAGGCACTTTCGCGGGCCGCGCCGAGGCGACGGGGATCGTGGGAACCGGAGACAGCGACGAGCGTTTCATCAATGCACCGGTGGCCAGTGTTGCCCCTGCGAATAGCATGCTGCGTCTGTTGTATCCGGACGACCATTTAACCATGCACCCCATTATGGGGCTTTTGTTCCTGTGATTTAAGACCCGATTTGGGCCAGAATCGCAGGAATTTTGATGCAGAAGTGAACACTCCAGCGCCTTGTGTTCAGTCGTGAAACGAATTTTGGCGTTCCATGCGCAGGGTGCGATTCGCGTATTCGCCCGGGCTTGTCTTTGCACCATGCGAGGCTTGCTTCATGCTTACTCGTGGTTTTCAAGAGATGCGAAGGCACTGATCGTGGAGACGATCAGGTCCGGCCGGAACGGCTTCGAAAGGAGGGGCGCTTCATCGTAGCCCGATGGCAGGTTCTCGCGCCCATATCCGCTGACAAATGCAAAGGGTATGCGGCGCGCACGAAGCTGCGCGGCAACGGCCTCCACCGATTGCCCCCGAAGATTGCCGTCCAGCACGGCGCCGTCAGCCTGTTTGTGTTCTATGAGGTCGAGCGCGGCTGCAACACTCGAAGCGGATCCTGCTACTTCGCCGCCAGCATCCTCGATGATGGTCATGAGTTCCATCGCAACCAGCGGTTCGTCCTCGATGATGAACAACCGCGTATTCGCGAGGGTGTTTGCTGGCGCTGCGACTTCGGGCGCTTGCATGGTTTCCGCATGCGTGCCGGGCTGTTTGCGTGCGGCTTTGGCCGAGGCCGGGCAGGGCAGGACCAGTTCCCATTTCATGCCAGCGGGGTCGGCATGCATTGCTGCGCTGCCACCGTCGGCGGCAAGGCTGCGCTCGATCATTGTCGTGCCGAAGCCCGTTCGTGCCGGAAGCTGGACCGGTGGCCCGCCTCTTTCGATCCAGTCCAGCTTCAGCTTATCGTCGAGGATCCGCCAGGTCAGCGAGACCATGCCGTGCGTCCCGGACAAGGCGCCGTACTTATGGGCATTGGTAACGAGTTCATGCAGGACCAGTGCCAGATGCAGGGCCGGTTCCGAGCCCAGGTCGACATCCGGACCCTCGACGCTGACGCGCGCCGGGTCAAAGGTGCCGATCGCGACTTGCCCGGCAATCAACTGGCGAAGGTCGGCACCTTGCCAGGTCGCATTGCTGAGCAGCGAATGCGCCTTTGCCAGTGCGTCGATCCGGCCCAGGAAGGTGGTGGAGAAGTCGTCCGGACCTGAGGAGAAACGCAGGGTCTGGCGCGAAATGGCCTGTACCGTCGCAAGCGTGTTCTTCACCCGGTGATTGAGTTCGCCATTGAGCAGGCGCTGCGCTTCCTCGGCACGGACCCGGTCGGTAATATCTAGGATCTGCAGATTGACCGAGATCAGGTGGCCGGCTGCGTCGTAGATTGCCGAACAGTAGCATTCGCATGTCAGCGTCTGGCCGGTGGTGGTGAGAAAGCGCAGCGTATGCGTTTCACGCGTCGCCTTGCCGCTAATCATCTTGTCGACCAGCGTGCTGAAGGTCTCCGCGTCCTCGGCGCTTAGCCAGTCGATCCGGCTTGCATCGTATCCTTTCACTTCCGCCGCGCGCCAGCCGAACAGGCGCTCGGCACCGTTCGACCAGGCAATCACTTGCTGGGCACTGTCGAGTTCGACGATTGCGAGCGGGGAGTTGTCGCTGTGCGCGGTGAGCCGGGCCAGTGCAGTGGCCAGATCGTCGCGCTGGCGGGCCAGTTCGCGCCGCTGGGCGTAAAGCTCGGTGAAGACATTGACCTTGCTGCGCAGGATATGGGTGTCGACCGGCTTGAGGAGGTAATCGACCGCGCCTGCTTCATAGCCGCGAAAGCGGCGGCGTTCATCGGTGGCGACTGCGGTGAGGAAGAGGATCGGGATCGAACGCGTCCGTTCGAGCCCCCGCATCAATTCGGCCAGTTCGAAGCCATCCATGCCTGGCATCTGTACATCGAGCAGTGCCAGTGCGACATCGTGGCAGAGCAGGAGTTCCAGAGCTTCCTCGCCCGATCGGGCCTGCAGGATCTCGACCTCTCCATCCGCGAGAAGGGCATCGAGGGCGACGAGATTCTCGGCGATGTCGTCAACGGCGAGGATACGAATGGGGTCAGGGTGCATGGGTAATTTCTCGCAGCGGCAGGGTGTTGCGACGGTAGATCTTCATGTGATCGTCGAAATCGCCGAAGGCCGGGGAATAGCGTGACAGGCGCAGGGTCTCCTTGGTCCCGAGCCCCAAAAATCCGCCGCGAACGAGTGAGTCCGCGAACAGGCCGAGTGCCCTGTCCTGTAGCGGCCGGTCGAAGTAGATGAGCACGTTGCGGCTGGAAACGAGGTGCACTTCGGAAAAGACCTCGTCACTGGCCAGATTGTGTTCGGCAAAAACGGCGCGCCGGCGCAAGGACTTGTCGAACACCGCGCTACCATAAGCCGCGGTGTAATATTCCGACAGCGATGTACGCGCGCCGGACTGCTGGTGGTTTTCGGTGAACTGCGCCACCCGGTCGAGGTCGTAGACGCCGGCCTGCGCGCGCTTGAGGGCGGCCGGGCTGATGTCGGTGCAATAGTAGATCGCTCGATCCTCCAGCCCTTCCTCGCGCAGGAGAATGGCGAGCGAGTAGAATTCCTCGCCGTTGGCGCATCCCGCAATCCAGATCTTGATCGAGGGAAAGGTCTTGAGATGCGGGATGACGTTTTCCCGCAGGACGCGGAAGTAGCCAGGGTCGCGAAACATCTCGCTCACCTGGATGGTCAGGAATCCCATCAGCTCTGCGAAAGCCGCAGGCTCGCGCAGGATCCGGTGCTGCAGCTCGGAAAGGCTGGCGCAGCCGAACCTCTGCATCGCCCGCACCAGGCGCCGGTGCAACGAACCGCGCGAATAGCCGCGGAAATCGTAATGGTAATGGCGCCATATCGCCTCGAGCAGGAGATCCAGCTCGATCTCCTCGTGCGGTTCGAAGGTTTCGATCAACGCGGCATCCATACCCGCACCAGGCTCAGGAGTTTGTCGACGTCGAGAGGTTTGGAAAGATAATCGCTGGCGCCAGCCTCGATGCATTCCTGTTGATCGCGCTCCATCGCCTTGGCGGTCAGGGCGATGATCGGCAGGGAGCGTCCCCACTCGCGCTCGCGGATCTTGCGGGTGGCGGTAAGGCCGTCCATCTCCGGCATCATCACGTCCATGAGAACCAGCTCGACGGGCGTATTGCCGGTCATCGCCTCGTCCAGTGAATTGAGCGCCTCGATCCCGTTGCGCGCGATGCGGACATTGACGCCGTGCGGTTCCAGCACGCTCGACAGGGCGTAGATGTTGCGAATGTCGTCCTCGACGACAAGCACGTTGCGCCCCTGCAGCGCCTCGTCGCGATTCAGCGACCTGACGATCAACTGCTGCTGCGGCTCGGGGAGGTCGGAGACGACCTTGTGCAGGAACAGGGTGACTTCATCAAGCAGGCGCTCGGGGGACTTGGCGCCCTTGACGATGATCGACTTGGAATAACGGCGGAGCTTGAGCTCTTCCGCGGCGGACAGGTCGCGGCCGGTATAGACGATCACCGGCGGGAAGGGCATGCTCTCGTCCGCACTCAGGCGTTCGAGCAGTTCCATTCCAGACGCGTCGGGCAGGTTGAGGTCGAGGACCATGCAGTCGAAGCTCTCGCGCTCGAGCATCTCGAAACACTGTGCCGCAGAGAAGGCCTCGACCGTCTCGACATCGCGCGAACCCAGCAGGAGACTGACGCTTTCGGCCTGCTTGGCATCGTCCTCGACAACGAGCACGCGGCGCATGCGCTGCACCATGCGCTGCTCAAGGCTTTCGAGCATCTGCACGAGCTGTTCGCGCTGCACCGGCTTGAACAGATAGCCCATTGCGCCGCTGGCTAGTGCGGTCTGGCTCTCGTCGTCGACCGATACGACGTGCACCGGGATGTGGCGGGTGCGCACATCGCGCTTGATGCGGTCGAGCACGGAAAGCCCGGTGTGATCGGGCAGGTTCATGTCGAGGATGACGGCGCTGGGAATGTATTGGCGGGCGAGCAGGGCGCCTTCGTCGGCGGTGTCGGCGATCAGGGTGGAAAAGCCCTGTTCGCGCACGAGATCGCGCAGGATCCGGGCAAAGACGGGATCGTCCTCGACGATGAGGATCACCCGGTCGTCCGCGGCAAGGCGCTCGCGATCGTCTTCGGGCGCATGGGAAGAGCGGGCAGGCGGGCAAGCCGCCGGAGCGGGTTTGTTTCTCGGGGCGGAAGGCTTGGGAGCGGGACGCTGCGCAACCTCCCCCGTCGGAGACGAAAACTTGGCGGGCAGGACAAGCGAGAAGGCGCTTCCTTCGCCCGGCTCACTTTCGACAGAGACTTCGCCGCCCAGCAGGTGCGCCAGTTCGCGCGAGATCGACAGGCCAAGGCCGGTCCCGCCGTATTTGCGGCTGACCGACCCGTCGGCCTGGCGGAAGGCCTCGAAGATCGCGCCTTGTTGGTCGGCTGGAATGCCGACGCCGGTGTCATGCACCGTGAAGGCGATCCTGTCATCGTCCTGGCGGGCAACGGAGAGGGTAATCCGGCCGCGATCGGTGAACTTGATCGCGTTGGAAAGGAAGTTCTTGAGTACCTGCTCGACCCGCTGCGGATCGGTTTCGAGTGCGAGGTCCGGTTCTTCTATCTCGATGGCGAAGTCGAGGCCCTTGTTCGTCGCGGCCGGTTCGAACAGGCGCCGCAGCTTCTCGGCGATGCCCGAGACGCCGGTGACATGGGGGTCGAGCTCGACCTTGCCTGCCTCGATCTTCGAGATGTCGAGAACGTCGTTGATCAGAATGAGGAGGTCGTTGCCCGAAGTCTCGATAGTCTGCGCGTGCTTGACCTGTTCCTCGGTCAGGTTGCCGGAGCGGTTTTCCGCCAAAAGCCGCGCCATGATCAGCAGGGAATTGAGCGGCGTGCGCAGTTCGTGGCTCATGTTGGCGAGAAATTCGGACTTGTAGCGGCTGGCCTGTTCCAGGTCTCCAGCCTGTGCCTTGAGCGACTTCTGCGCCCGCGTCAGATCGTCGCGCTGAACCTCGAGCTGGCGCGCCTGTTCCTCGAGCTGGGCGTTGGTCTGCTCAAGCTCGCTTTGCTGGGCTTCCAGTTCCTTGGCGGAATCCTGAAGCTGGCGGCTCTGCGTTTCCAGTTCTTCGTTGCTGGCGCGCAGTTCCTCGCTCTGGGCCTGAAGTTCTTCGGCCTGTTGCTGGGTTTCGGCGAGCAATTCCTGCAGCCTTTCCCTGTACTTGCCGGAGCGGATGGCGACGCCCAGTTGACCTTCGATCCGTTCCAGAAATTCCCGCGCATGGTCGATCCGGCCTGCCGGAAGGCCCAGCTCGATCACCGCGTTGACCACGCCGTCGGCATAGGTATTGGCAATCAGCAAGGTCGCCGGTTTTGCCTGTCCAAGGCCCGAACCAAAGTAGAGATAACCGTCGGGGACTTGATCCAGCACGAAGGCGCGCCGCTCTCTGACCGCCTGTCCGAGAAGTCCGTCGCCGATATCGAAACTGGAGGGGATCGGGGCTTCGGCGGGAACGCCATAGGTGGCCCGGCGGCGATATCCCTGGCCGTTGCGAATGTAGATCGCTCCGGCGCGGGCGCCGAGATAGCCGGCCAGATATCGCAGGGCGGCATCGCCCAGTTCATCCAGTTTCTTCTCGCCGCTGATCTCGCGCGCTAGCCCGACCTGGCCGACCTGCAGCCAGCGTTCATGCAGGACCGTCAGCCGGTTGCGCACGAAAAGATAGCCCACCCCCGCAAGCAGCCAGGTCACCGCGGTGCCGACGCTGCGATTGGTGATGGCAAGCGTCGGGTCGATGCCGGCGGGAGCGAACAGGAAGCCGAGTACGGCCAGCAAGGTTGCTACCGCGGCGATGACGGGCGGCACCAGCGGTGATGGCGCGACGTAGGCCAGAACCACAGGCAAGAGGTAGACCACCCAGACGGCCGTGCCGAGGGGGAAGGTCAGGTCGGCAAGGAAGGGCAGGAGAAGGGAGACGGCGAGGCCGAAATAGATCAGGGAAGGGTGCCCGGACTTGATCTTGTCCTTCATCCCTCAAACCACACGATTAGCGAGTGAGAAGTACTTCCGACTGCTGCGCGCGGCTTGCGCAGGCTGCCGGTACCTGACGATTGCATGCGAAGAATCCCCTGTGTCGACTGCGCGCTAACGCGTCAGTCCGGCCCAGGTTCCCGCAAAACCGACGGGCAATGGCTGATTTCTGGCATGAGTTTCTTGTAGGAGACTGCCAATCTACCCTCAGAGCCTGGCAGCGACGGGCCTGGGACGATCCGCCCTCGCGAGTTTTTTGCGGAAGTCGCTGGCTGAGAAATCTCGAGCAGTTGCAGGAAATGCAACCACTATGGTGCTTTTCGCACTTGCACAATAATGCTGCGACGCACAAAAGGAACGGGCCTTTCAGGCATCCTCTCCCAAACTTCTTAAACCCGGTCGAAATGACCGGGTTTTTCTTTGCCCGAACGATATGGCGCGGCGCACAGCGATAGTCGCAGCATCTGGCGCTGGAACCAGCCTGCGCCGGGCCATCGAACAGGATCACGCGGGAACAGGACACTTGTCTCCAACATTGCCAAGGCGCTACCCTCCGAAAAAAGGGAGTCGAGTTATGGCTTATGCAAGATCCCCGATTGCCGTGAAGGCGCTGATGGCGGTATCTGCCGTCTTTGCCATTGCCGCATGTTCACAAGAACCGACCGAGTACAAGGCCGACGTCAAGGACGAGAGCGGTGGCCAGATGATTGTGCAGGATGCCGACGCAACTGGCGTGCCGGTGGACCTGCCCGATACGCCGATGACCCCGGTACCGCCCAGCGAAGCGGCCAACGGGACTGCCGCTGACCAGTAGGACCGACCTGCCTTCGGACTTGCAGGCTTCCGGTCAGGCGAGCGTTAAAGGTGCTGCATTTGTCCGGAACGCCGGTGTCCGGAACGAAGTGCTGTTCTACATTATCTCATCCGTGCTGTTGGCCGAATGGCCCTTTCGCATGAATGGCGGGATCTGACGGCATTGCGAAATGCCATCGTATTTCCATGGCCGAATAGAAAGGCCGAGGGGCATTAAACCCACTCGGCCATGCGGACAATCCAGAGTTGATCGTTTGCGGACTGGCGCGATTCAGAACGTGTCGGCGCTTATGGCCATGACTGTTTCCTCGCCCGCGGCGATGCTCGATGCCAGCCCGTCAACTTGCGGCAAGACGCGCATTGCGAAGTAGTCCGCTACCTGCTTCTTGGCAGCGTGAAAGGGCGTATCGCCTGGCGCGGCTGCCATACGCGCCCACATCCAGCCAAGGGAAACAAGCGCAAACAGGCGCAGGTAGTCGACGGCTACGGCGCCCTGCGCATCGATGCTGCCGCCTCGAAGACCAACTGTCGCCTCACGCAAGAGTTCAAGCGCTTTGCTGGTGCGCCGCGATACCACAGACGCAGCTTCAATTTGCGCAGCTTGGGCAAGGTCGGCTTCGACCAAATTGAAGAAGCTTTCAGCAACCGCACCGCCTGCCATTGCCAACTTGCGACCGACCAGGTCTATCGCCTGAACCCCGTTGGTGCCCTCATATATCTGGGCAATGCGCGCATCCCGCACATATTGTTCCATGCCCCATTCACGAATGTAGCCATGGCCGCCGAAGACCTGCTGGGCCTGCACTGCGCTTTCAAAGCCGAAGTCGGTAAAGGCCGCCTTCACGACTGGCGTCAGGAGGGCAACCAGCGCGTTGGCCTCGGCACGCGCTTGCGCATCGGGATGGGAATGCGCACGGTCGAGCTGCAGCGCGGTCCAGCCTGCAAGGGCCCGGCCGGCTTCGACAAAGGCGCGGATGTTAAGCAGCATACGCCGTACATCGGCATGCTCGATGATCGCGACTGGTCCGCGCGCGCCATCGGCGCTTCTGCCCTGCAGCCTCTCGCGGGCATAACCTGTCGCCTGCTGGTATGCCGCGCCGGCAATACCCAGGCCCTGGATTCCGACCATCAAGCGTTCTGCGTTCATCATCGTAAACATGGCGGCCAGGCCGCGATGCGGCTCGCCGACAAGCCAGCCGGTTGCCTCGTCATAGTTCATGACGCAGGTGGGCTGAGCATGGATTCCCATCTTTTGCTCCAACGCGCCCACCGACATCGTGTTGCGGACCGTAAAGCCGCCAGCGTCATCGGGCAGGAACTTGGGCACGAGAAACAGGCTGATCCCCTTTATCCCGTCAGGGGCATTGGGAAGACGCGCCAGCACGAGGTGGATGATATTGCCGCAAAGATCATGATCGCCAGAGGAGATGAATATCTTCTGCCCTGACACCGCGTAGGCGCCGTCGCCGTTTGGCACGGCCCTGGTCTTGAGCAGGGCAAGGTCGGTGCCTGCGCCACTTTCGGTCAGCGCCATGGCGCCGGTCCATTCGCCGCTGACCATCGAGGGCAGGTAGGTGGCTTTCAGCTCTTCGCTGGCATGAGCGGCTATCGCCTCGGCCGCACCGCGTGTCAGCCCCGGGAACAACCCGAAGGACAGATTTGTCGCCGACATCATCTCGTCCAGCCAAAGCTGCAGGATAAAGGGCAGGCCCTGACCGCCCCACTGGGAATCGGCGGAAAGTGCCGCCCAGCCGCCATCGACAAACTCACGATAGGCATCCGCAAAGCCGGAAGGCGTTCTTACCTCGCCATCGACCAGTCGGCTGCCCTGCTCATCGCCGTTGCGATTGATGGGGCCGAGCGTTTTCGAGCACAGTTTGCCAGCTTCCTCGAGCACTGCGCCAGCAAGGTCTGTGTCGACGTCTTTGCCAAGGTCGGCCATTGCGCTGTCAAAATTCAGCACTTGCCTCAGCAGGAAACGGTAATCCTCAACGGGTGCCGCGTAATCGATCATCGTCTGTCTCCTCGACTGAGGACAGTCGGCTATACCAAACGACTGTTACAGTCAATTGGCGAGCATGCACACAGGCCGGATGGAACCAGGAATACGCGCTATTCGTGTCGGAAAACGGCGACTATCTGCGCTGCAATTTCTTTCGGACTCAGTCGACCGGGACGATACCAGTCTCCAGCAGAGTTCAATTGTGAAAGCAGCAAGTTGCGATAGATGGACCGGTCGATTTCCGGCGGAAGTGGCAGGTTTTCAACGAGCTGCCGGAACAGGCCTTCAAACTGGTCCCGGCGCGCGACCAAGGATCCGCGTATTGCATCTGGCACTTCCCGAAAGTCATTCATCATCGGCATCGTGAGGGAATCGGGTGCGAGCTGGATGTCCAGCAATGTGGCGCAGGCTATTTCCAACTTCTGCCACGCGCCTTCCACACCGCGAACAGCCTGTGCAATTCTCGTTTCGGCCGCATCGAGTGCGGCGTTATGCAGCTCGAGAAAGAGCGCGTCCTTCGACTTGATATGGTGGTATAGCGAGCCTCCGAATACGCCGGCCTGTGAACCAATGTCGCGAAGGGACGTTCCCCGGTAACCCTTGCGAGCGAAAAGTTGCGCCGCGATCTCAAGAATTTCGCGCTTGCGCGGACTGATGCCAGCATCATAATTCGCGCGGTCAAACGGATGCTCTGGAGACGTTTCGGAATGCGATGCCACTGTCATGGATAGCGGCATAGCATGCCTGCCCATGGAATCGATCCCGATCATTGATCGCCTCGGCTCGCCCGGGAAAGTCTGTCGCCAGCTGCTGGCTTCGTTGCCGCTGTGTTACCCGCGGCGCGCTGAAACGCTTTGCTAACGCATTCTTCGTTTGATTGACGCGCGGCACAGGCCCGGGCCATGAGCCGCCAAGGGCATAGATCCTATCTATGATATGAATGAAGAAGTAGCATCTAGCACGATGACCCTGGCTTTGAGACGCTTCGAGTTATTGAAGGAGGCCGAAAGTGTGTGAGGCGAGGTGAAACCTGGGAAGTCCGGTGTGCACGAATGGGTCATGGCGGCCTTTATGCCCTCGGTCGGCAAGGTCGCCGCGGCGCAGCCCTGTTCGTACAACTTGCCATGCTTCACCAAATTGCCAAGGTTCTGGACGGTTGATCGGACAGAACGCGCGCTCGACCGGCAAAGAAGTACTGGTTTGCTGAGCCTGAAGCCGGTCAACTGATTGCACTCGAAAATAGCAAGGGGTTCTATGCACGATATAGCAGTCGCCACGGCAGACACTCAAATTGTCGAACCCGACACGATCCTGAAAAAGGGAGCGATTGAAGCTCGGCATCTGGTGTTCTTCGTCGTCGCGGCGGCAGCTCCGCTTACAGTGCTTGCCGGATTTACACCCCTTTCATTTATGGTTGGCGGCACTGTCGCGCCGGCCGGCTATCTGGTGGCGGGAATTGTCTATGCGCTCTTTGCCGTAGGCTTCACGGCGATGAGCAGGCGCATCCGCAATGCGGGGGCATTCTATTCCTATATCACGCACGGACTAGGGCAGTCATTCGGGGCTGGATCGGCGTTTCTTGCATACGTCGTCTACACCTTGGGAGAAATCGGGTTTTGTGCAGCATCGGGGTTGTTCGCATCGTCGACGCTGATGTCTGTGTTTGGCATTGACATGCCGTGGAGCATTTGTGCGGTTCTGATCGGGATCACTGTCTGTTGCGTGTCCTATCGAAGGGTCGAGGCTGGCGCGCGCGTCCTTGCCGTCGTGCTGTTGGGAGAGATTGGCGTTCTGCTGATCGTTGCGGCCGCGATCCTGATGACAGGGGTGCCCGAAGCCTACTCGTTCGCTGCATTTTCGCCGTTCAACTGGTCTTGGTCGGCGCTTGGTCCGCTGTTCGTGATAACTTTCGCCGTCTATGTCGGATTTGAGCAGACGGCCGTCTATAGCGAGGAAGTGCGTGATCCCTCGCGGACCGTTCCGCGGGCAACTTATATTGCAGTGGCGGTTCTGGCGCTTCTCTACACATTCATGTCGTGGATATTCCTGATGGCGGTCGGCCCCAGTGACCTTGCCGCCACGCTGAAGAACGACCCGTCGATGCTGATCTTCCGCCTCAGCACATCATATGCGGGCAAATTGATAACCGATATCATGCAGATTCTCGTCGTCACCAGCTTCTTTGCCGGAGTCCTTGCCCTGCACAATGCCGGGTCACGATATCTCTTCGCCCTGGGTCGGGAGCGCCTTCTGCCTCATGCACTTTCGATCACTGGAGCCAAAAGCGGGAGTCCAGTCGTTGCTGTCATTGTCCAGTCGTCGATCCTGATCGTGTCCCTGGTGGCCTTTGGCTTCACGGATCTTGATCCCTATACCCAGATTGTGGTGTGGACCAACACCCCCTCGCTTGTCGGCATACTGTTCCTTCAGATCATGACGTCAGTCGCGGTCATCATGTATTTCCGCCGAATTGCGAAGTCGGAAGGTATTTGGCACAGGCTGATCGCACCGGCCCTTTCGGCAGTCGCTCTTTCCGTCGTTCTTTTTCTGGTCTGTACGAAAATGGATTTGCTGACAGAACTCGGCCGCACCGGGAATCTGATGATCAACATACCGCTCCTACTGGCATTCCTGGCAGGGGTCATCAGGGCTTCCATGCTTCGCCGCACAGACCCGGAAGCTTGGAAAGTCCTCGGTGAGAGCCGGATGTGAAAGAGGATAGGACATGACAAGCACTGCACTTCCCGGACCGTCCTCAGAGACACAGCCACCACGATATGCCTGGGCCATACCTGGCTTTGCGATTGAACGGCCCAGCGGCTCCGCGAATGAGCCCGAGCTATGGTGCTACGCCGATCGCTTCAGCTACCGTGCCGGCGATGTTGTGAAGGTTCATGTTCACACCACGGCATCGAACTATGACGTCCGCGTGCTTCGCGATGGTGCAGATCCGACTGTTGTATGGGAGGCGAACGGACTTGCCGGCGAGATGCATGAAACGCCGTCAAACTCATACGAGACCGGATGCGGGTGGCCTGTTTCGTTCACGGTTCCAGTCGAATCCTGCTGGCAGCCGGGCTTCTATCTGATCATCCTGTCGATGCAGTTCGAAGGCCGGACCTATGAACGCGAGGGCTTTTTCGTCGTGCGTCGGCACATGCCTGCAGGTCGCCCGGCCTATGCCCTTGTCCTGACGACGAGTACCTTGGTCGCTTATAATGACTGGGGCGGCGCAAACCATTATCGCGGTGTTGACGTGCCGCCTCATGCAGATAGCCCCGCTCCGCGCTTGTCTACGATGCGGCCCATTGCGCGCGGCCTGCTGCGCCAACCACCCGGCGCGCCGAGAGCGTCCAATCCCGATACACCAGGCCCGAACTTCATACCGCGTCACCCCGCGTATGAGTGGGCCCATACCCATGGCTATTCGCGTCACGCATCCGATGCGTTCTGGGCGACCTATGAGCGGCCTTTTGTCGTGTGGGCCGAGAAGCACGGTTACGAGCTGGACTATCTCACCCAGCACGACCTTCATGATGACCCCGATTGTCTCTCCGGCTATTCTTGCGCGATACTGGTCGGTCATGATGAATATTGGACCGCTGAGATGCGCGACCGCATCGACGATTTCGTCGATCAGGGCGGGCATGTCGCCCGTTTTGCGGGCAACTTCCTATGGCAGGTTCGTCTTGAAGAAAACGGCACGCGACAGATTTGCTACAAGGATCCAGGACTGGATCCGATGTTCGATATCGACCCGGCCAAGACTACAACGGCATGGGATGCGCCATTCATAGATCGCCCCGGTGCAGCAACGATGGGGCTTACCGGACTTGGCGGGGTGTATAATCGCTTTGGAGCGACGACGCCCCGTTCCTCTGGCGGCTATACGGTCTATCGTCCGAACCATTGGACGCTGGAGGCTACGGACCTGTATTACGGCGATGTCTTCGGCGGCGCTCCGATCTGTGTTGCGGCTTTCGAACTGGACAGCGTCGATTACACTTTCCGGAAGGGCTTGCCTTATCCGACCGGCAGCGATGGCGCGCCAACGAACCTGGACATTGTCGCGATGGCCCCTGCCGTTGCGGGTGAAATCGACAAATGGAAAGGCGCAGTGCCGATCGGCGCGCCGATCGGTGAATTCAGCCATGTGACTGCGGCGATGTTCGGCGATGCAATGCCGGACCGATTCCAGGGCGAGTTCTATGGCGCGGGGATGATGGCGACTTTTGAGCGCGGTAAAGGTTCGGTCTTCAATGCCGGAACTACCGAGTGGGTTAATGGCCTGATCCACGAAGATCCGTTTACCCAGAAAATCACGCACAACGTCCTGCGCCGCTTCGGTTCGAGGAATGGAGATTGAAATGCAACGTATCGCGCCCGAAAACTGGTACGCGACCAAGCGTCTTGACGACGATGTGACCTATATATGCGAACCGTTTATCCAGGAATTCTACCGATGTAACATGTGGCATGTCCGTGGTCGTGACCGGGACATGCTGGTCGATAGTGGCATGGGGGTCGTCTCGCTTCGTGAGTGGGTCCCCTTGGTTACCGAGCGTGATCTGGTCGCCGTCGCGAGCCACATCCATTTCGATCATATCGGCTGCCATCACGAATTCGACTGCCGAGCAGTCCATGCAGCCGAAGCCGATCTGATGGCTCACCCCACGCGCGCCAACACGCTGGCTGATCTTTACGTCAAGGACGAGATTTTCGACGCGCTTCCCCCCGAGCCTTATCGGTCGGAATCCTACAGCGTAAAGGCTGCACCCGCCACGCGCATCCTTGAAGATGGCGATGTCATCGACCTCGGCGATCGTGTTTACGAAGTGATCCACACCCCGGGTCATTCTCCGGGCGGAATCACGTTATGGGAAGCGAAGTCAGGGATCATGTTCTCGGGCGATATCATCTATGATGGCCCTTTGATCGAGGACACCTATCATTCGAATATCGACGACTACATCGCTTCGATGGAAAGGCTCCTCGATTATCCCGTCCGCATCGTTCACGGCGGTCATTTCCCCAGCTTCTCAGGCGAGCGTTATCGCCAGTTGATCCGCCAATGGCTGGATGCCCATGGCGCGTGACGCCGAAGGGATCGCTTTCGGCGCACTTGCAGCGATAACCACAGGATTGATGAGATGAGACTGACAGTCGCCCTGCCGGACTATGATGTCCGCGCGTCCTTGCGTTTGTATGACCAAGCCGCGCCGACAGTTTGTTCCTGGATTTGGGACACTCTTGCGAAACCCTTCGAGACAAAGACGTCGCACGCCTGTTTCGACGGCCATGAGGTATTTTGCTTTCTGCCAGGGCGCGGAAGTCCGCCGCCGATAGAAAACCAATCAATGCGGCCGGCCGTTGGCGAGGTCATGTTCTTTGGAGCAGAACCGAGGAAATTCGCTGCACTCAATGACAACCGTCTCATCGGTCAGACCGAGGCTCTGTTCGAAATGGCCTTCATGTACGGGCAGGTCGATCTCCGTCATTTCTGGGAGGAAGGCCTGCACGGGTCCATCATCGGCCAGATCGACCAGAACTTCGAGGCCTTCGCCAGTGCATGTCTTGCCACCCTGAATGCCGGCGCAACGGCCATCACTATCAGCCGGGGGGAGTGATCGATGGCACAGGTTATGGCTGGGACGAGCAGGAAGAATTTGTCGGCAAGGCGCTCGGCCGCCTGGAAGTTGCTCTGACGGAGTTTCACTGATGAGCGACAGTTCGATGCCCGAGGAATTGCCGCTGACGCGTGCCGATCTCCGGCGAGAAAAGAACTACATCGATGGCCGTTGGGTGGACAGCGATGACCGGATCATGGTTCGGAATCCCGCGACGGGTCGCATTCTCGGGTCGATTCCCGACGCCGGAGCCGACGAAGCCGAATTGGCGGTAGCCGCGGCCGCTCGCGCTTTTCCCCAATGGAGCGCTTTAAGTGCTGCCGAACGCGCCGGGAAGTTGTTGCGCTGGCACGACCTGATCCTGGATCATCGAGAAGATCTGGCCCGGTTGATAACGGCTGAGCAAGGCAAGCCGATAGGCGAAGCGCTTTGGGAAGTCGGTTATGCTGCATCCTTTATCCGCTGGTTCGCGGAGGAAGCGCGCCGTGTCTACGGCGATATCATTCCGGGTCACGCGCGTGATATGAGGATCGCGGTCACTCGCGAGCCTGTGGGCGTTACGGCCGCGATCACGCCGTGGAATTTTCCGCTGGCGATGATTTCGCGCAAGGCCGGACCGGCTCTTGCCGTGGGTTGCACGATGGTTGTGAAGCCATCCGAGCTTACGCCCTTCTCCGCCTTGGCGCTGGCCTTGCTGGCAGGCGAAGCGGGCATACCCAATGGCGTGCTCAATATCGTGGCGGGCGAGGCCCAACCTATAGGCAAGGTCTTGGTCACACATCCGGAAATTGCCAAGCTGAGCTTCACTGGCTCGACTGGCGTGGGCAAGATGCTTGCATCTGTCGCAATGCAGTCGGTCAAGCGGTTGTCGCTGGAGTTGGGCGGGAATGCACCTTTCATCGTTTTTGATGATGCGGATCTGGAAGCCGCACTCGATGGCGTAATGGCTTCCAAGTTTCGCAATGCAGGCCAGACATGCGTGTGCGCCAATCGCTTTTACGTCCAGTCCGGGATTTACGATGTTTTTGTCGACCGGCTGGCCAAGAGGATCGCGGGGCTTCAGGTTGGCAACGGCATGATCGATGGCGTCAATGTGGGGCCGCTGATCAATGATGCGGCCGTTACCAAGGTGCAGTCTCATGTCGATGATGCGTCGAGTCGAGGCGCTAGGGTGCTGCTGGGCGGTCACGCCATAGATGGAGCGGGTCATTTCTTTCAGCCCACGCTGGTCCGGGATCTGCCGCCTGATGCGCGGCTTTGCCGGGAGGAAACATTCGGTCCATTGGCCGGCATCGTCTCGTTCGATACCGAAGGGCAAGCCATAGCCATGGCGAACGAAGGCAATGCGGGGCTTGCCGCCTATTTCTACACCAGGGATCTTTCGCGCAGCCACCGGGTAGCGGAGGCTTTGCAATATGGCATGGTCGGCCTGAACACCGGCCAGATTTCGACCGAAGTCGCACCCTTCGGCGGCATCAAGCAATCCGGTTTCGGTCGCGAAGGCTCACGTTACGGCATAGACGAATATCTCAACATGAAATTGGTCTGCACGGCTATAGAGGGGGAATGACTTGCGCCGGCTATTGATCGCCCAAGGGGGGGGATCATGGCGCGGGATTCATTATTTGTGTGGAAGGCTGATGTTCGTGGTGTAGGCATGAGAGCTGTGCACACTGCGTCAAGGTTCGGGTTGTTGATGGTTTCGTACTGCATTGTGCACAGCGGCATATCATTGTGCCAGTATGCTTTCCCGAACTTGTCCGCGTAGGGTGCCTATTTGACCGATCAACCTCACAGGATTGACAAGAATTTCGCGGCGAAAGTCGATTGGAATCTCTTGCGCCTCTTTGTCGAAATCGTAAGGGCTGGCGGGATTGGGGCGGCGGCGCGGCGGCTGAGCAAGCAGCAGCCCACTATCAGCGCCGCCTTGAAACGATTGGAAGAGCACGCAGGGGCGCAGCTTCTTCTGCGCAGTACAAGCGGCATCGAACTGACACTTGCAGGCAAGGCACTGCTGCTCATCTGCGAGGATATGCTCGACGCCGCACGATCGGCGCCGCACCAGATTGCTCAAGCGATGAACCAGGTCGAAGGATTGGTTCGGATCCAAATGATCTCATCCATAATCTTCCCCGAGCTCGATGAGGCGATTGCTTCTTTCCACAGAAGGTATCCAGCCATTCAAATCGAAATTCGGGTGTCGCCGTGGCGCGACGTCCTGGATGCCATTGGGCGCGGCGAGGTTGAAATCGGTGTCGGCTACGACGGTAGCGTGCGCAGTAGCCTGAGCTACGAGCCTCTTTTTGTGGAAACGCAGCAACTTTATTGCGGGCGATCCCACCCTCTGTTCGGCCGCCTCGTTACCCGGCTGTCCGAGCTCCGGCAAGAAGGCTTTGTGCTGACCGGCGGAGACGAACTCGAAGTCATCACCAGACTGCGTCAGCGCTTCGGTTTGGGAACAGTCACGACCGGCTGGGCGGAGGATATTCACGAAGCAACCCGCCTGATTAGTGCCGGTGTTGGAATTGGGTTTCTTCCCGTCCTGGCGGCAGAAAAGGGCGTCGAAAAAGGAAGGTTGTGGCCCTTGCTGCCAAGGGATGCAGAGCCATCATACGACATCTATCTGCTCGCTCGCATGGAACCTGAACGTGACACGGCAACGCAGCTCTTCTTTAACGAAATCACCCGTCGCATCAGTGCCCTGCAAGGGGCATAGATCACTTCTATGACTTGGATGAAAAATCAGTATCTAGTGTAATGAGGCCATCTTTGAGACCAATTGAGTTCTCAAGGAGGCCACATGTTCAGCCTGACGCGAACCTTTGAACAATATCCATCGTTGCCGCATTTCGGCTGCCGCCGAACTCTCGGCCAACTCGACTTCGTCGTGGAGGCAGCGGCACATCAGGCTGTCGAAGATGCTGTCTTGCATCACGAACGTGTCCGCCAAGCAAATTCTTTGCCGGAGTATAGGGCACAATGACCAGCGCTACGGACAATGTTCACGCCGCGCGTGACCATGCGCGGATTATGGCTGGCACGAAGGTCGAAGCCATGCCGATCGTACCCGCCAGCGCAAGCGATGTGGATGGCGACGTGTTGTGGGAAGAGACGGTTGAAGCCGGAGGCTATACCTCTCGCCGACTTGGCCGCGGATCCAGGCTCAGGCTTGTCGATCTGCACGGAGATTCCTGCGCATCGATGCTTATTTTCAATGCCGAATGTCCCACCGAGCGCTTGAACGTGGCGGATACTCTGAAGGTGCAATGGACCGCCTATCTAGGCACGGGCAAACTTCTCCTGTCCGATATGGGCCGTGTGATGATGAGTATCCTGGAGGATGAAGCAGGAACTCACGACGCCTTTTGCGGCGCGTCCAACGAGAGCTCGAACGCCCGCCTCTACGGAGACGGCAAGAACTATGGCAGTCACTCCAATGCGCGTGATCGTTTCAAGCTTGCCGTCAGCAAGTACGGTTTGGGGCGCAAGGACATTCACCCTTGTATCAATTGGTTCAAGGGCGTCGAGATTGCCGAGAATGGTTCGATCGAGCCCAATACCGGTCCGTTCCAGGCCGGGCGCTCGGTTGTGCTAAGGGCCGAGATGGATCTGATCGTCATTTTCGCGAACTGTCCTCACGTGCTCGATTCACGTGCTGATTACAGCGTTACGCCGCTGCGGTTAACAGCCTGGCGGGGCGATGTGACACCGGACGATGACCCCATACGCAATGCGACGCCCGAAGGGCTGCGCGCCTATCTCAATACCGAAGACTATTTTCGGCGCTGACAGGAAGTGACGATGAGCGATAAGCAAATCGCCGGGCTTGCCGGTCGAATTATCCATGACGAAATCGTGCCTGCCCGCGCCCCATGGATCCATGAGGTGAAGGCCGGTCAAACCCTGCGCATCGTCGACCTTGAGGGCAACCAGGCGGTCGACTTCCTCATGTATGCGGTCCAGGACGACACAGAGCGTTACAGCGCGCAGGATACTCTAGCTGCCCAGCGCAATATCTTCCTGCGCAAGGGTGCGGTCCTGCTTTCCAATGAAGCGCGTCCGATGATGACTATCACGGATACCAATGTCGATTATCACGACACGATTGGCGGTGCCTGCTCCTGCGAGTCAAACACGCTTCGATATGGCCACCATACCAAGTCCCATCATTCCTGTGTCGACAACTTCCTCGATGCCAATGCAAGTGCGGGTCGAAACAAGCGAGACATGGTATCAAACATTAACTTCTTCATGAATGTGCCAGTAGAAGCAGATGGCACGCTCGGTATCGTTGACGGAATTTCCGCGCCCGGTCTCATGGTCGATTTGCGCGCCGAGATGGACGTAGTCGTCGTCGTTTCCAACTGCCCCCAGATCAATAACCCCTGCAACGGCTTCAACCCCACGCCCGTTCGAATGGTGGTGGCCGGGTAATGTTTGCGAAGGTTCTCATAGCCAATCGGGGTGCCATTGCCTGCCGCATCATCCGTACACTTCGGAAGATGGGGGTGAGTTCTGTCGCCGTTTTCAGTGACGCCGATGCTGGATCGCTGCACGTTGCGGAGGCTGACGAGGCGGTCCGCATCGGGCCCGCGCCTGCGGTTGAAAGCTATCTTGATGTTGACGCGATCCTGGACGCAGCCAAGGCGACCGGCGCTGAAGCCATTCATCCCGGATATGGCTTTCTCTCCGAAAACGCAGAATTCGCGGAAAAGTGCGCGGCAGCTGGAATCGCCTTCGTCGGCCCCACGCCGGACAATATGCGGGTCTTTGGGCTCAAGCATACCGCGCGCGCGCTTGCGGCGGCCCACGGCGTGCCGCTTGCTCCCGGCACCGATCTTCTTGCCGATGAACAAGAGGCGCTTCGGCAGGCGGAAAGCATTGGCTATCCCGTTATCCTGAAGGCAACCGCGGGCGGCGGCGGCATCGGCATGAAGATTTGCCACGGCCCTGATGACGTGCGGGCCGACTTTGCCGTCGTTGCGCGCCTGGGCAGCGGGAATTTCGGCGATGGTGGCGTGTTCCTGGAGCGCTATGTCGCCAGGGCCCGCCACATCGAGGTGCAGGTCTTCGGAGACGGTCAAGGGCGCGTGGTAGCCTTGGGTGAGCGCGACTGCTCGCTGCAGCGCCGTAACCAGAAAGTGCTGGAAGAAACACCTGCCCCGCTCCTTCCTGCCGCAACCCGCGCGGCGCTTATGGACTGCGCGGTTCGTCTGACGACAGGCGCGAAATACCGCTCTGCTGGCACGGTCGAGTTCCTGTATGACTCGGAGCGCGACGACTTCTTCTTTCTGGAGGTGAACACCCGGCTGCAGGTCGAGCACGGGGTGACCGAGCAGGTCACGGGCGTCGATCTCGTGGAGTGGATGATACGCGGTGCGGCCGGCGATTTCGGGTTTCTGGATGGTTTCGTCAGCCAGCCGAAAGGCGCTGCCATCCAGGCGCGCTTGTACGCTGAAGATCCGGCGCTGGACTATCGCCCCAGTTCCGGCCGCTTGATCCACGTCGATTTCCCCTCCGGTCCCCGTGTAGATGGCTGGGTCGAAAGCGGTACGGATGTTTCGGCCTGGTATGATCCCCTGTTGGCCAAGCTGATTGTCACCGCTCCAACCCGGGAGGCGGCGGTCACCGCGATGCAGGAGGCGCTGGACGGCACCCGGCTCGCGGGCATTGAGACCAATGTCGACTGGCTGCGGACGGTTGTGCGATCGGAGCCGTTCGTGACCGGCAATGTGTCGACGCGAGCGCTGGCAGAGATTGGATATACCCCCCGCACAATCCGCGTACTTTCAGCGGGCGCATCTACCACCGTACAGGATTATCCCGGCCGGGTCGGCTTATGGAACGTGGGCGTTCCACCATCCGGGCCGATGGATGCTCTTGCCTTTCGTCTGGGGAATAGGTTGCTCGGCAATGCCGAGGGTGCGGCCGGGCTGGAAATGACCGCGGCAGGCCCGACGCTCGAATTTAACACGGCGGCGCGCCTGTGCCTGACGGGCGCAGATTTTGGCGCGTCGCTCGATGGCCGGCCCCTGGCTTGCTACACCCCGTTCGATGCCAAGCCGGGACAGGTCCTCAAGGTGGGACGTGTCAGCGGCGATGGTATGCGCGGCTATATCCTCGTCGAGGGTGGCATAGAAGCGCCCGATTATCTGGGCAGTCGCAGCACCTTCACTCTGGGGGAGTTCGGCGGGCACGCAGGCCGAGCTGTGATGACCGGCGATACACTTCATATAAACCGGGCGGAGGCGTGCACGGGTAAGAAGGTGGAAGCCCTATCGCCGTCGGATCGACCCGAGATTGCTTCTGAATGGACGCTCCGCGTGCTTTACGGCCCGCATGGCGCGCCCGACTTCTTCACTACCGCCGATATCGCAATGCTTCGCAGCGCACAGTGGAAGGTGCACTACAACTCCAATCGTACCGGAGTCCGTCTGGTCGGCCCCAAGCCTGAATGGGCACGGCGGGACGGCGGCGAGGCGGGATTGCACCCCTCCAACATCCATGACAACGCCTATGCTGTCGGGGCGATCGACTTCACCGGCGATATGCCGATCATCCTTGGTCCCGACGGTCCCTCGCTCGGAGGATTCGTATGCCCCTTCGTGGTGGCGCAGGCAGATCTCTGGAAGGTTGGCCAGCTTGCGCCCGGCGACAGCGTGCGCTTCCTGCCTGTCGATAACGATATGGCTGTCGCCGCTGAGCAGGCGCAGGACAGCTTCATCGCCAAGCTCTCCAGTCCGCCACCGGAGGCGAAGCTGGGGGAGGACGAAGACCTCGGCTCACCGATCCTGCGCGCGATTCCCAGCCAGGGTGTCCGCCCGGCGGTCACATATCGTCAGCAGGGTGACCGTAATCTGCTGGTCGAATATGGTCCGATCGTTCTCGATCTTGAGCTGCGCCTGCGTGTCCACGCACTGATGCTTGAAATCGACAAGCTGGCCTTGCCCGGCGTCATCGAGGTAACGCCCGGCATCCGTTCGCTTCAGGTGCATTACGACAGTCGGCTCCTGCCGCAGTCGGCGTTGATCGAAGCGCTGTCTGAGGCCGAAGAGCGGCTGGGCGGCCTGGACGATTTCGAGATTCCCTCGCGCGTTGTGCACCTGCCGTTGTCTTGGAAAGATCCGGCGATCTACGAGACGATCAACAAATATATGGCTTCGGTGCGCGATGATGCGCCATGGTGCCCGGACAATATCGAGTTCATTCGCCGTGTTAACGGTCTCGAGAGCATCGAGGACGTTAAACGCATTGTGTTCGATGCCGAATATCTCGTTATGGGACTCGGTGACGTCTATCTGGGCGCTCCGGTAGCGACACCGGTAGATCCCAGGCACCGGCTCGTTACCACTAAATACAATCCGGCCCGCACGTGGACCCCGCCAAATGTCGTCGGCATCGGCGGCGCATATATGTGTATCTACGGGATGGAGGGGCCGGGCGGTTATCAGCTTTTCGGTCGAACCATCCAGGTGTGGAACAGCTGGCGACAGACCGAGATGTTCCGCGAAGGCAAGCCCTGGTTGCTGCGCTTCTTCGACCGCATTCGCTTCTTCCCGGTGAGCCATTCGGAATTGACCGAATGGAGACGGGAATTCCCGCTTGGCCGCCGTTCCATCCGGATTGACGAGGAGGTGTTCCGTCTTTCTGAATATCGGGCCTTCATGGCGGAAAATGCCGACAGCATAGCGGCATTCGAGAGCCGCAGGCAGGCAGCGTTTGGCGAAGAACGGGCGCAGTGGGAGCGGGATGGTGAATTCAACCGCGTCGCTGCCTTGGCTGAAGAGTCCGGCAGCGACGAGGACACCGTCACCATCGAGTTGCCGGCCGGTTGTGAGCTGGTCGAGGCGCCTTTTGGCGGCAGTCTCTGGAAGTTGCTCGCAGACGAGGGATCACACGTCGAGGCAGGGGATTCGATCGCAATCATCGAGGCAATGAAGATGGAGTCCCATATAACGACTCCGATCAGCGGCATAGTGCGGCGCATCTACGTCGAGGAGCGGCAGTCGATCAGCCCAGGCGGCGCCATTCTTGCGGTTGAGGTGCCATGATGGATAGTCGGCCCGACGCGAACGCGATCGCAGCGGCGGTGAGCGCCGGCAAGGTTACCGCAGTCACCGTGGCCCGTCAGGCTCTGGCGCGGATTGCCGACTATGACCCGGTACAGCCGGCAATCTGGATCACGCGGTGCAGCGAGGAAGACGTACTCGCTGCCGCTGCCCGCGTGGATGCACGCGTTGCTGCAGGGGAGGCGCTTCCGCTTGCCGGAGTTCCATTCGCGATCAAGGACAACATCGACCTGGCCGATGTGCTGACGACGGCAGGTTGCCCCAGGTTCGCTTACACCCCGCAGCGCTCTGCCACGGTGGTCGAGCGTCTCATTGCCGCGGGAGCGATTCCCATGGGCAAGACGAATCTTGACCAGTTCGCCACTGGGCTCAATGGTACGCGCAGCCCGTTCGGCGCCCCTGTCTGTGTATTCAACCGCGCCTATGTGAGCGGCGGCTCCAGTTCCGGCTCTTCGGTCGCAGTGGCGGCGGGTCTGGTGGCCTTTGCTCTCGGGACCGACACGGCAGGCTCGGGAAGAGTGCCGGCCGCGTTCAACGGCCTCGTCGGCATGAAGCCTACCAAGGGGCGCTGGAGCACGGCCGGGCTCGTTCCCGCATGCCGATCGCTCGACTGCATAACCGTATTTTCCCGCACGATCGACGATTCCCGATTAATCGACCGCATCGTTGCGGGTGAGGACCCCGCAGATGGATTTTCACGGGCGCTGGTCGATCGTTCCGCAGGCGTCCGCAGGATCGGCGTGCCTTTACCCGAGCAGCGTGTCTTTCTCGGAGATGCGGCGTCCGAACATCTCTACACCCAGTCACTGGAAGCGCTCGCCCGAACAGGTGCGGAGCTCGTCGAAGTCGACATCGATCCCCTCAATGAGGCAGCGCTTCTGCTTTATAACGGGCCTTGGGTCGCCGAGCGCGCGGCTGCAGCAGGCTCATTCCTCATCGACCATGCAGATGCAATCGATCCGACGGTCCGGCTTATTCTCGAGCAGGGGCTGACGGTCAGCGGCATAGATGTTTTTCGTGGACAGTATCGCCTTGCCGAGCTCTCCCGAATTGCAAATATCATGTGGCAGCAGGTGGATGCGCTTGCATTGCCCACCGCACCGACGATCTACAGGACGGCCGAGATGCTGGCTGAGCCTATAGCTCTGAACAGCAACCTTGGCCTTTATACCAATTTCGTGAACCTGCTCGACATGGCCGCCTTGGCCCTCCCGGCGGGTTACCGGGATAATCGCACCGGTTTTGGCATATCGCTCATCGGGCCGGCCTGGACCGACAACGCACTGATGGACCTGGGCGCTGCCTATCTGGAGGCCGCCGCGCTTCCACACCCGCCGTCACTTGATTTGGGGGAGCGAATGGAGACCGTGAAACTCGCCGTCGTGGGAGCGCATCTGGAAGGCATGCCGCTTCATTGGCAACTTACATCCCGCAACGCTCGTGCGATCGAAGCCACAACGACAGCGCCGACTTATCGCCTCTTTGCGATGGCTGACAGTGTGCCGCCCAAACCTGCGCTGGCGTATTCCGCAGACGGAGCCGCTATCGCGGTGGAGGTGTACGAATTGGATGTCGCCGCTTTTGGCAGCTTTGTCGCCGAGGTTCCTCCTCCCCTTGCAATCGGCTCTGTCATTCTCGCGGATGGGAGCAGCGTGAAGGGCTTTGTCGCAGAACCGCGGGCTATTGTCGGCGCGCGCGACATCACCGGATTTGGCGGCTGGCGGGCCTATGTGGCTGCAGGCGCAACGATTGATCCTGTACCTGGTCGAACGGCCTGCGCCGATGAATGACAACAGCAGTAGAAAACCAGAAGATCGCCGCCCGATGACTTAAAAATATTCATTTTAAACAATGAATACACTATTTCAAAATTAGACTTTAAATATATTTACGTGGTGATCATTTATTAAGACAATATAATATCCATTCAACAAAGCGGGGTAAGTATCATGAGGAATACGACACTGAAATTTCGGTTACTTTTAACCGTCGCTTTTGCCGGATTGCCGACCGTTGCGATCGCTCAGGCCTCACCAGTGCCCGGCCAGTCGAGTGCGGATTCTGAACAAGTGTTCGGTGAAGGGGATATCGTCGTAACAGCGAACCGACGCGAACAATCCCTCCGCGATGTTCCGCTCGCAATTTCGGCCTTCAGTCAGGAAAGTCTGGATCAGCGCCAAATTCGAGGTGTCGGGGACCTGTCGAAGATTACGCCTGGGCTGACTTTCGCACCTGGTTATGGCGACACCACCCAGATTTCGATTCGCGGAATCTCGTCCATCGTGGGTGCCGGTACTACCGGCATCTACATTGATGATACGCCTTTGCAGGTGCGTGCACTCGGTGCCGGCACTGTATCGACGAACGCCTATCCGGCTCTGTTCGACTTGGCTCGTGTCGAGGTGTTGCGCGGACCCCAGGGTACGTTGTTCGGCGCCGGGTCCGAAGGCGGGACAGTTCGCTTTATCACTCCCGAGCCGGGTCTGTCCTCGTATAGCGTCTACAGCCGGGCGGAAGTAGCGACGACCAAGAACGGGGATCCGAGTTTCGAAGGCGGCGCTGCGGTTGGTGGTCCGATCATCGCGGACCGCCTCGGCTTCAGGGTAAGCGCGGATTATCGACGGGACGGCGGCTGGATCGATCGGGTCGACCGCGATACAGGCGCAGTGCTGGATAATAACGCAAATAGCGTCGGAACCCTTGGCTTGCGGGGCGCACTCAAGGCCGTAGTGACGGACAGGCTGATCGTAACGCCTTCGATCTACTACCAGCGGACGAGCGCGCGAGACACCAACATGTACTGGCGACATTTGTCTGATCCGTCAGCCACCGACTTTAACAATGGCAAGGCGCTTCGTCAGCCGACCCTGGACAAATATACACTGTACAGCTTTGCTGCTTCTTACGACCTTGATAGCGTATTGGTAATATCGAACACATCGTATTTTGACAGGGTCGCGACGAAGAATCAGGATTTTACTGAAGATGTTCCCTACCTCCTCGGTGAAGACTGGCGGGCAGGCTATGATAACAATGCGCTATCCGATGTGTCGTTGAAAAATAGCCAGAAGACCTTTACGCAGGAGTTTCGTCTACAGTCACAGGGAACCGGAAAGCTCAAATGGGTCGCGGGCCTGTTTTATCAAAGCGCGAAGCAGACCGCGGATCAATTTGTGCCAGAGCCCAACGGGGACGCCTTGTTCAACGCGCTCTTTGGCGCCGACGTTGAAGGCGTTCTCGGTTTGCCGCTCTTGCAGCCGGGCGATCTGATCTATTACGGGCTCGACAAATCCAAGGACCAGCAGATCGCGGCATTCGGCCAGGTGGACTACAAGTTGACGGACAAGCTTTCTGTCACTGCTGGCATCCGTCTGGCAAAGACGAAGTTCTCTTCCTCGAACGAGCAAGGCGGTCCCTTCAACGGGGGCATGACCACGGCCGCGGCGAAACAGTCAGAGAAGCCCGTGACGCCCAAATTCGGGCTGGAATACAAGCCGAATGCCGATCTTCTCCTGTATGCTTCCGCGGCGAAGGGGTACAGGATCGGAGGGGGTAACAATCCCGTGCCGGCCACGACTTGCCAGAGCGACCTGAATTCCCTGGGCTTGACCGCCGCTCCCGGCTCGTATGGCTCCGATAGCGTCTGGAGCTATGAAGTTGGCGCCAAGGGCAGCCTTGCGGATCGCTTGATACGCTTTGAAACCAGTGCGTACTACATCGACTGGACGAACATTCAGTCTTCAGTCTCTCTCTCTTGTGGTTTTTCGTTCGTCGCCAACCTGGGGACAGCGGTCAGCAAGGGGGCGGATGCGCACATCACCCTTGCGCCAGCCACGGGACTCACGCTGGATGTCAGCGCTGGATATACAGACGCGCACTTTACCAAGGACGTACAGGGCGCAGCCGGCAGCAGTCGTCCGCTTGTGACGAAGGGCGATGTTCTTCCGGTGCCGGAGTGGACGGTATCTCTCGCACTCGACTACGAACATCCGATTTCATCAGGCGGCGCCTCAGCTTACGGCCATGCGGAGTATAATTACAATGCAGGTTACGATTTGAGTACTCCGTTCACCTATTCGGTAGATCCGGATAACAATCTCGTCGATTCAAACAATATTGTTAATTTTAGAGCTGGAATTAGAGCTGGTAGTTTCGATATTTCGGCATTTGTTAACAACCTGACGAACTCTCATCCTAGGACCTCTATTAGTCGCCCAGGGCAGCAAGATCTGTTTTTCGAAACTACGATACGCCCTCGTACTATAGGTATGAATCTAACCTACCGATACTGAGAACTATAATAAATGGAATGCTTCGGCCTTGACCCAATAATCGAGGCCGAAGCATCCTGAGGGGAGTTCGCCGTGAACGGACTAATGCAGAACTGGCCGCTGACGCTGGACAAAATTCTCGATCACGCGAGCAACTGGCACGGCGATGCGGAGATAGTCGCGAGAAAGACTGACAGGTCGATTGAGCGTACAAACTACCGTTCGGTGCATCGCCGGGCCAAGATGCTTTCAAACGCCCTGCGGGAAATGGGCGTACGCCAGGGGGACCGGGTGGCAACTCTGGCCTGGAATACGCCGCTACATCTGGAGACCTGGTTCGGAACGATGGGCATCGGTGCGATTTGCCACACCCTGAATCCACGGCACTCGATCGATCAGCTCAGCTACATAATCGATCACGCCGGCGACAAGATCATTTTCGTCGATCCGCAGTTCCTTCCTATCCTGGATGCGAACCGGGAACGTTTCCCGTCAGTGGAGAAACTTGTCCTCATGTGTAATTCCGCGGAAATAGGCGGAGACATGCGCGGAGCGATTTGCTTCGAGGATATTCTGGCTCATCAGGCAGACGATTGTGTTTGGGGAGGCTTCGACGAAAATACAGCGAGCAGCCTGTGCTACACATCCGGTACTTCCGGAAAGCCGAAGGGAGTGCTCTATTCTCACCGATCAAACTTCCTTCATTCCCTTGTGACGATGTCCCCGGACGTCATGAACCTGTCTTCACGGGATGTTGTCCTGCCGATCGTTCCAATGTTTCATGCAAATGCATGGGGGCTAGCCTTTTCCTGCCCTGCGGTTGGCGCGAAGATCGTCATGCCGGGGCCGCACCTGGATGGCGCTTCGGTGTATGAACTGCTGGAGGCCGAAGGTGTGACCTTCTCCGCGGCTGTCCCGACCGTGTGGCAAATGCTCTTGTCCCATCTGCAGGAAAGCGGAAAGAAGCTCTCCACCCTGAAGCGGGTCGTCATCGGCGGTGCGGCGGTTCCGGATGCGATGATCCGCACCTTTCAGGACGAATATGGCGTGGACGTCATGCACGCATGGGGAATGACCGAGGTTTCGCCTCTCGGAACGCTGTCTTCTCCCAAAGGACAGTTAGGCGAAATGTCCAGCGAGCAGCAAATGCGTTACAAAGTCAAACAGGGCCGGGCCCCTGTGTGTTTCGACATGAAAATTGTTGACGACACGGGCAAGCGCCTGCCCCACGACGGCACCACATGTGGGCGGCTGATGGTCAAAGGGCCCTATGTGGCGAGTGATTATTTCGGCGCAGGTCAGGAAGACCTGCTCGATGGCGAAGGCTTTTTCGATACCGGCGATATCGCGACGATCGATGCGGATGGCTTCATGCAGATCACCGACCGCGCGAAGGATGTCATAAAATCCGGCGGTGAATGGATAAGCTCGGTCGAGATTGAGAACGTTGCCGCAGGACATCCCAAGGCCGCATCGGCTGCGGTGATCGGTGTCCCTCATCCGAAGTGGAACGAGCGGCCCATCCTGATTGTGAAGCTGAAGAGTGCAGGGGCAGGCACCAAGGAGGAGTTTCTGCAATTTCTGCAGGGCAGGGTGCCGAAATGGTGGCTTCCGGATGATGTGATATTTGTGGAGGACATACCCCTCGGGTCCACGGGGAAGATCGACAAGAATCTTCTGCGTGAGCAAATTCTCTCTCGGCGGCCATAGATCATATTTATGGTACGGGACAAGTATTCGCGTCTAGCGCGACAACCTGCCCTTGATAGATTTCTGGATAACATGCGGCCTGCGCCAGCGAGGGCATTGCCAGGCTGATGATCCTGAAATCAGTCAATTGATGGAAACCGCAAACAATGACCTGTCGTTCGGTAATCAATCATAGGTTCGATACAGACCGCGATGGTCGCGGCGACAGATATCGTTGGACAAAGGCAGCAAGGCGATTTGTCCTCGCGCTGTGCGGATTGGCCATGACCCTGTGTTCCGTCAATGTTGCCAATGCCCGTGATATTACCGAAGCCGAAACCGTCCGGGATATCGGCTATGTCACGATGGCGGACGGTACCCGCATTGCATACATCGCCTACCATCCAAGATCTGGGCGCATCCCCAGCGTCTTTGTGTATTCACCCTATACGGCTAGTGCGTCCTCCTTCGAGGATGCCAAACCGTTTCTCGACGCCGGCTATGCCTATGTGGCCGCCGATATGACTGCCACCGGTTGCTCGGAAGGCATCGTCGAGCATTGGATATCGCATACCGAAGGCAAGCATGGCGCCGGGGTTATTGAATGGATCGCGAAGCAACCTTGGAGCGACGGCAAGGTGGGGATGATCGGCAATTCGGCGGCAGGGAGCAGCCAGCTGTGGGTTGCGGCGGAGCGGCCGCCGCATTTGCGGGCGATCGTACCGGCAGGGGTCTCGGACGATTATCGTCATGCCGCATATCAGGGTGGCATATTGACGCCCGGCATCATTCAGTGGGCCTTCGACACGCAATATCGGACTCCATCGCGGGGAATTGCATGGCGGATTGAACATGGCGACAGCTATTGTGGCGAAATCCGCAGCAATGGTCGGCTGATTGTTAAGCACCCGTTGGTCGATGAGATTCGCAAGCATCCCTTGCAGGACGAATGGTGGGACTCGGTCACGCCCGCGAGTCCGGGTGTCGCGGGCAGGATTAACGTCCCGACCATGATCATTACCATGACCCAGGATGAAGTCGGGGCCGGGGCGGCGGAAAGCCTGGAAATATTCAATCAGCAGATGGCTGGCTTGAAGAACAAGAAGCTGATCATGATGAACGGGAGCCACGGGTCGGCGAGCCTTGGCGCGGAGGGCTATGGCTTGGTCGATGCCGAGCGAATGCGTTTCCTCGATCGTTGGGTGAAAGGCATCAGGAACGGGGTCGATGCCGAGCCGCCTGTCACCGTCTATTGGGATGTGCGCGTGCCCAACGGCGATGCCAGGAAGGCCGAGGCTGGTTGGGTTACCCGCCATGATGCTTGGCCCGACCCGGCGGTTGAACGCATGCGCTATTACTTGACGCCGGACGGCGGAATATCCCCCGACAAGCCGGGTGTGAAAGCCGACAATGGCGCGCGGCTCTATTTATATCCGACCGGCAGCGAAATGGTCTACGACAACCAGGCATTCGCTCTTCAGCCAAATGCGGCGGGCGTCCTGAATTACCGGACGGAACCAATGGCAGCGGATATGACGTTGCTGGGGAACCCCTCGATCACATTCTACATAAGTATCGACAATGGGGACGACACCGATCTTCAGCTAATACTTACTGACGTCGATCCCGACGGCAAGGTGCTGTATCTTCAGTCCGGCCTTCGGCGAGCATCATTTCGGGAGATTGACGCTGAGCGATCTTCCGCTGACGAAGTCGTGGCTGCGTATCGACGGAGCGAAAAGCTGGAGCCGGGGAAAATCTATCAGGTCCAGATGTCCTTGCTCGGTCCAGTCGCGCATGTCGTGCGCAAGGGGCACAGGCTTGGATTGAGCGTAGAGGCCACCAGCGCCACCCTTCGCAAGGCCGCCTCTGGTATCCCGGCGGGCAGCGTTTCCATCAATCGCGTGTTCCATTCGGACAGATATCCGTCCAGCATTGTGCTGCCGATCCTTCCCGGTGTCGGTGCCGGGGCACCCGCACCAGAATGCGGCACATTGCGCAACCAGCCCTGCCGGAAGGAAACGCGGTTCGTTCCGGGCGGACTGTAGAACGATTGTAAGGTTGACGATCTAGCGGGACATCGAGTGTATGAGGTTATAGCCTCTCGCGGAGTGCTTGATCTGGCGTTTTGCCATTGAAGGCACCGTGGCGTGGGTGGCGTGACCTCCCGGCTTTCCCCCAACTGGGATTAGTGCCGGTCCTTCGTTTGACCAACCGGTACAGGGCCATATTTTACCGTTGGAGGGACAAGTGGAGAGCGATTTGATACGCGCCAAACTGGTCGGTAGGCCTCAACGCTCCGCTCAATGTTCCCGATAAGCCTTGGGTGCATGATCATTGCATCATCGATCCTGCTGCGCCGTGCACGAATTGATCACGCCGGAGCGATCATTCGCGAAAGTCTCGACATTGCCACTATCGACCCTGTCGTCCGCTCTTGCTGGTCGTAACGGCCGGGATCACGATTCCGTGATTTCGACGGTGCTGCCTCGGCGAGCGAAGGGGACCATGCGCAGGATTTTCGTGCGGTAGTCGGGCGTAAGCACTGTATCGACGGCCACGAAAGTCGCCATGCCGCTTTCGCGACCGAATTCCACGCGGACGTAGCCTTGGTGCATGTTATCGGTCCAGTCGACTTCGGGAATATGCTCGGCATACGCCTTGTCGAGCGCCATTGCGGTCCCATCGTCGAAGCCGCTCGACACGAAGTCGCCCGGTGATGAAATGCCCGCGGTTCCGAATTCGATGCCTGCCGGGCGGCCGTTTTCGTCGGCCAGCCGATTGACCCAGAAACTGTGGCTGTCTCCGGACAGGAAGACCAGATCGCCGGCCCCGGCGCGGCGCGAAAGCCCGTAAAGACGTTCGCGCGCCCAAGGGTAACCGCCCCAGGCGTCCGTATAGTCCGGAAGTTTGTACTTGCCTTTCCAGGCCAACGCGACGGCCGGGTCGGCTGCGAGCCTGGCGAAATCTTCGGCGGTCTTGGCGAGCGCCAGTCGAGGCGCTGGATCGGGCACGATGCCGAGGGCAGCCACGTCCGGCACTTCGACCCGGCCGATCACCATCGGGCAGCCGATGATCCGCCATGGCCGACCCTCTCGAACCGAGTCCGACAGCGCCGCCTCGAGATCCTGTTCCAGCAGGGGCGACAGGATCGGTCGGTCGGGGGCGCCGAGCACGTCCTTGCGGAATTGCTCCGCCGAGGCCTGATCGACTATGTCCTTGGCATGATCGGTATATTCGATCTGCTTGGCGCGCGCGGTGTGCCGCGTTTCCAGGGTGTGCAGCAGGGCAAGGTCGCCGAAGTCGTAGCGGCGCCAGAACTGCATGCGCTTGCGTCCCGGAGCCGAAAGCCATTCCGGTTCACGCACGGGCATCCATTCGAAATAGGCCTGGATCGATGCGGCGCGGCGCGTGTTCCAGTCGCCTTCGGTGTCAGGTTGGTGGTTCTGCGCGCCGCCGGTCCAGGGGTTGTTAGCGCTTTCGTGGTCATCCCAGCAGGCCAGGAGCGTATGATTGGCATGCATCGCCTGCGAACCCGCATCGGTCTTGTACTGTGCGTGGCGCATCCGGTAATCCGCGAGAGAGACGATCTCGTGCAATGGGGCCTGCACCCGGCCGATCGCCTGCGCGACATCCGCCCCCCAACCGTCCTTGCCGCCATATTCGTAGATGTAGTCGCCGGTGTGGAGGACGAAATCGACATTGCTGTCGCGGGCGATGGCGTCATAGGCATTGAAAAACCCGAAGGCGTAGTTCGAGCATGAAGCCAGGGCGATGCCCAGCCGCTCAAGTCGACCTTGCGGAAGGGTTCGCGCGCGGCCGACAGGCGAAAGGGCATCGCCGAGCCGGAAGCGATAGTAGTGGATGCTTCCCGGCGCGAGACCGTTGGCCAGGACCTTGACCGTGTGGTCGCGGCTGGCATCGGTGCGGAAAACGCCGGTTCCGACCAGCTTTGCGAAGTCCGGCGTGTCGCTGAGTTCCCACGTCACCTCCACCGGTCCGGCAGCGGTCACGCGCGTCCACAGCACCACGCCGGTGGCATCGGGATCTCCGCTCGCCACCCCGTGCCGAAAGGTGGGGTTGCTCGAGACCTCATGGGCGCGAAGGAGTGCTGGCTGGCCCAGCAAGGCCGCGGTGCCGGCAATCCCCGCGAGCAGGGCGCGCCGGGATACGCAGGCCTGGCTGATCTGGCGTTTCATTGTCCCTCGTTCCTCAGAAGTCAGCGGTAACGGTGAAGATCGCCGTACGCGGTGCGCCGATCCATGCGTAGCCGCCGGAAATGCCGCCGAGATAGCGCTCGTCGGTAAGATTGTTGACGGTCAGCGCGAATTCGAGATCCTTGAGGACGTCGCTGAGTCCTTCGCCCTTTACGCTGATGTTGAGGTCGGTGAGGAAATAGTTCTGCGCCACCAGGCTGTTGCCTGAGTCGGCGAACCGGTCGCCGGTGTACTTGCCGGTCAGACCTGCGGTGACCGGGCCGTATGTGTAGGAGCCGGAAAGGACCCACATGTGGCGCGGAATTCCGGCGACGCGATTGCCGGCCAGCCCGTTCAGCATGGCGATAGTCGCGTCGTCCTCGGTGGTGCCGGTGTCGAGGTCACTGATCGAACGGTACTTCGCATCGATGTAGGTATAGGCGCCGTAGAGATTGAGACCTTCGAACGGCGTCACGTTGGCAAGCAGTTCGAAGCCTTCAGAGTCGATGCCGCCAGCGTTGAAGAACTTGCCGTCACCTTCGCCGAGGTAGTCGTTGCCGGCCGAGGAACTGTTCGAGACGAAAAGGACCTGGTTGGAGAACTTGGCCTTGAACCATGTGGCCGATCCGCGGAACCAGCTGCTCTGGTAGCGCAGGCCCGCTTCCCAGTTCTCGGAAGTTTCCGGCTTGAGCTGGGACAGGTCGGCATCGCCGAATTCGAGCACCGCGTCGGTCAGCGCCTTGAAGTTCTCTGCGTAGCCGGCGAACAGGTCGAGTCCGGTCATCGGTTCGATCTGCACACCGCCGGAGAGCAGCACGTCGGACGTCGATTTGAACTTGGTGTCGGGCGTGTCGCCGAAGAGGTCGACCCGGTCGATGTGATTGATGAACTGCTTGGCGCCGAAATTGGCCGTTACCGGTCCGAACTGCACCGTATCCTGGGCATACCACTTGAAGGTGTCCTGCGGATACTTGCGGCTGTACTGGGTCCAGTAGGGTGTTGCTTCGTACGCGGGACCGACCTGCGTGTCGATGACATTGTGCCAGTCGCGCCATTCCTGGCGATGCGTGTCCTCGTACCACATACCGCCACGCAAGGTGTTCTCGAGGGTGCCGAGCTGCCATTTCCATGCCGCATCGCCGGTGAAGCCCAGACGGTCCTTGCGGTAGTGCGTATGGCGATAGGACTGCGCGCCGATGGCCCCTGCCGGATAGCATGCGGGGTCGTAGCTTGCGTCGGTCGTGCCGCGGTAAGGATAAGTCAGCGATCCGGTGCATCCGGCGGTCGGGGTGAGCGAAACTCCGTTGGCATCGACGAAATATATCGTGCCCAGCGGCGAACCGCCGTTGACGGTGCCGATGCCCGAAAGTTCGCTTTCCGGATTGCCAGCGCCGTCTGCGGTAACGTCGACCACGTATTGCGGCACCCAGTCGCCGCGTCCGGCCATGTCGTGATAATAGGCCGAAACACGCAGGTCCAGACTGTCGGCGATGGTCGTTTCCGCCTTCAGATAGCCCAGGAAGTTCTTGCGCAGCGTCGACCATGCGCGGCGATAGGCCTGATCCTGATAGGGGACGCCGGTCCAGTTGGTGGTCAGGCCATCGGTGCTCGGGATATCGACGTATTGGTCGGGAAAGAAGAGCTGGTCGTAGTTGTCTTCGTGGGCGTCGTCGTAGCTGGCATAGCCGGTGATCCTGACCGGCGCATCGATGATGAACTTGCCCGCGAAGTTATCGCGATGATTCTGGGCCGAGCCGCCGATCCAGTCGGTCGCCTCCTGATGCGAATAGGAGAACCAGGCCTTGGCCGCGCCGTTGAGGAAAAGGCCCGTGTCGACACGGCCGTAATAGCGGCTGGCCTCGAAATCGCCTACTGAACCGGATAGCCGCACGCGCATTTCATCGAGCGGATCCGAGGTCACGAAGTTGAGTGTGCCGCCCAGCGCCTCGTTCGAAAGCGAGCCGATGTCGGCAGTGCCCTGCGAAACCTCGACAGTGGCAATGTTCATTGTGTCGATGAAGCGATTGGCCTTGGAGCCGCCGCCGTAGTTCGATCCGCCATTGGGCAATCCGTCGATCGTGATGCCGACCTGCTGCTGGTCGAGATTGGTCTGGAAGCCGCGGATGGAGACCGTTGTCGACCAGTCGTCGAAACCGAAGGCGTCGCCTTCCTGCACCTGGACGCCCGGCAAGGTATCGACCAGATCGAGCACCGATGCGAGCGGCGGCTGCTCTGCAACCATCTGCTCGGTCAGCATCGAATTGTTATAGGTGGTGCGCGTTCCGGTAACGATGATTGCATCGACGTTGGTTTCGCCGGCATCGGCAGCTTCGTCGGCACATGCCGGCGTGGCTGCGGCGATGGCCGCAAGGCTTGCGCCAAGGATGCTCATGTGACGAATGGTCTGGAATTTCATGTCTGTGCCCCCGTAAGAACTTTGCTTGCGGGGCATGTGGTCGCATTTGGTTACAGGCCTCAGTCATTTTGCGGGCAGTTCCATGGCAGATCCATGTCGCGCATATGTCGAAGCACCGTGCGCTTGCGGTTTTCCGGGGGCGCAGGGAAGCGCGAATGCTTCTCAGGACCGGGCCTGGGTATTGATGGCGAGGCTGTTTCGCCAAGAGGTGTGGCAGTACGGCCGCTAGTTTGACAAGTGTGCCGAACCGGACTGCCTTGTCCTGCCGCAAGCGCGGTGCGCTCAATCTGGCCATTGGCGAGGTCATCTGGGATGCCGCTTGGCTAGGGCAATCCCGGCAAGGTTTTGCTCGCGCTTGATCCAACGGATTCTGGCGGGTTTGATCGTTCTGGCCAGGGCCAGGAAAGCCGCTTCATGAATGCCTGCCGGCTGCGCGCTTTGCAGCACAAGGTTGGCGCGGTTCACGATCGCAAGTGCATCGCCAATGAGTTCCACATCGGTCAGGCCCATCGCGCGTGTCAGTTCCAGAGCCTGTATCAGTGCCAGCCATTCGGCATCGCCGTTCGTTCCGTGCCCCAGATCCTCGAACAGATGCGCCCTGCCGCGCAGCACCACGGCGGCCTCTATCCTTCCGGGGTTGGGGCGGCAGCCGCCATCGAAGAAGACTTTCACTCTGCGCCGTGTCATGGCTCATCTCCACCCACTCGTGAGCTCAAGGTCTAGGCGACTGGAGAGAGAGGGAAAATCCCCGTCCCTCAACTGGCTTGAGAATCGGTGATTATCCTGAGGTCAAGGGCAAGTTGAGACGGGACCGCCCTCTTGATCTTCGGGCCGGACAAAGGCGTTTGCCAACCTTGCCCTCGCCTCGAACCAACGCGTTGCAGCCGCCGGGGGAGGGCGGCGTGTGAAACGCTTGCCTTGCGATCCTGCCCGGACCGGTAGCGTCGAGGGTGGCCGTCTCGGTCCGGGCAGGAAGGGGCCGAAGCAATGCGATGCACTACTTCAGCCCATCGGGGGGTGAATCCGAGGGTTATTGCGTATCGCCCATCTTGCTTTCGCTGGGTGCGATTTCGCCGTTGTCATCGATCTTGTTGGCGGCTTCTTCGCCTTGTTCTTCGACCCTGTCGGCCTTGTTTTCGAGCGCTTCTTCCTGCGCTTCGCTGGTCGCATTGTCGGCCATTTCGTCCAGCTGATCCGCGCGGTTCTCCGCCGCATCCTCGACGTTGTCGGCCTTTTCGCTCTGGCATGCAGCCAGAGCCAGAAGCGCGGCCGGTCCTGCCAGATAGATAAACTTTTTCATCATAAGTCTCCCGACGATCAGTCTTGCGTGCTCGACATTGTTGTTTGCAGCAGGATGAGCGCTTTACTCACGGCCCGCATAACACAAGTCGTCGCCACTCTTCGCGTCTTGCAAGGGGAGGTGACGACGACCTAAGCAGGAAACCGTCAATTATCCCAAAGGTTCCGGAACGGTTTTTCTATGTACGAATGGACACTTTTGAACACATTGACTTGATATGCTGAATTTCGACGCTGTAGATACGGGGTTATTTATGTCAGAAGTATCACTTCAACTTATTTGAAGCCCGTCTTACCTCAAGGTCAATGTGTGGTCCGTTTACTCACGCCCCGCCCGTTCCGGCGCGGCGAGGCCGGTTCCGGATGCCCCCGGCACTTCGATGCCTTCGGCCTCGAAGGCCCGCAGGACGCGCAGATTTACGTCGGATTCAAAGGCCTTTTCGAAACGGGTATCGAGGACATAGGCCTTGAGGCGAAATCGAACGCCGACGAGATAGTCGGAAACCCACTGCTTCACGAGGACCGTCACCGGCTTGGCAAGGAAGACAAAGCGGCTGGACAGCGCCGCTTCGTTGACGATCTCGTAAGCGCGATCGATGTCCTGGCCCGGGGCGATATAGAAATCCATCACGACTTGCATGTCGAGGGCCCCGTAATTGCCGGAGGACGTGATCTCGCTCAGGAACTTGCTGTTGGGGATCGTGATCGTGTTGTCGTCAAGTGTCTGCATTCGAACCGAGCGCAGGCCGATAGCCGTGATATCGCCGTATTCGCCGCCGAAAGCGACGCGGTCGCCGACCTGGAACGGTCGGTCGAGCATGACGATGACGCCGGCAATGAACGAAGCGACCAGGTCCTTCATTGCAAAGCCCACGGCAACCGCAATCGTGCCGCCAATGACCGCAAGCGTCGTTTCGTCGAAGCGGAACGAGAGCAGCAGGACGAGCACGGTTGTCGCCACGTAGATGACGAACTGGCCCAGCGTGTTGATCTTCTGCAGCGTCAGGCGACGGGAGGAAAACTCGCTGCCGAAAGCCGAAACGAACCGTGAAAGCAGGCGCAGGAGAGCCCAGGCCCCGCCAATCACGAAGAGCGAGGTTATCGCCCCGCTCCAGCGCACGATGTCCGCCAGCTTACCGATGGTGTCGGCATCGAACTCAGCCTGAGCATGGGCTGCACTCAGGGGCACGGCCAGGCCCGCGACCACAAGCGCGCAGCGTCCAGGCGTCCTCGACATCGTCATTTGATCCCTCGCACAGTCAGATTCTGCCGCAGGAGCAGCCGTGTCACTTCCATCCACCAGTGCAGCGTGATCTGGTACAGTCCCGCGTGGTTCACGATGACGCCCAGAAGCTGCAGGCTGCGAAGCGCGTCGGTGACGACGGAGGTCGACAGGTCGGTGCTTGACTGGATCGAGGCGACGCCGGCCATGTCCATCCGCATGATCGCACGCAGGACGAAGAGCGTAGGCAGGGGAAGGGCGGCCAGCCGATCGACGGCCGGTGCATCGAAGGTGCGCACGACGACTTTCTGGTCCACTCCGTCGACGAACAGCGATTGTCTCCAGTAGTCGAGCGCGATGGCGGGATTTCCGTTCACATATTCCGCAAGCCGGTCGAAGTAGCCGCGCTTCTTGCGTTCCTCTACCGTCAATTCTTCGCCCAGTTCGAAGACGCCGTCGTCGATCATCGCCGAGAAGTCCGGTTCGAGGCCGACTTGAGCGGATCGCCTTTCAATCAATGCGCGCAAGTCGGCTGCCGGCCAGTGCGGCAGTCTTATGACCGCATCGAAAAGAACCCGATCGACCCGTGCGCGCTGCAGGAAGTTCCAGGCATCTTCTCCGATCGTGAAGGCCCAGCGGCAGGTGTCGCCGCTGGCCCTTGCCATGGCGATCAGTGTGTCGATGGCGGCAAGTCCGCCGATCGCGGGGATCACCAGCCGCTGCAGGTCATCGACGGTGATCACGCACGGCGTTTCCTGCATCGCCAGATGCCGCGCCAGCTCATTGGAATCGCCGGGTGGCCGCTGTGTGCCCAGCGCCTCGTGCAAGTCGTCCAGCAGTCCGGCAAGCCCTTCGGGGCCGACCGAGAGGCGCACGACCTTGCCGCTGTTCTCGTGCTTTTCCGAGAGGTCCCGCAGGAACGAGGACTTGCCCAGCCCGCGCTCGCCGACGACGAGGGTGATGGTCCCGGGCATGAGTTCGGGCAAGCCGGTGCCGCCGGGCCGGTCCTTTCCGCTGCGCAATTCCATCGGCAGGCGGTGCGGATCGAGGCACTCGAGAACCTGCGGCGAAGGACGGTGGAAGCGGCCGCTGGCCTTGTCCTCGGCCACTTGCCGGGCGGCCTGGACTCGCGCCCGCTGTTCGAACAGCTCGCGCACAAGCGCCAGGTCGCGCATCCGCCGGGCAATGATCGAACGCAGCCCCCGCAGCAACAGCAGGGCGCCTGCGGCGATCCGTCCCAGCAGTCCGCCCAGTCCGCCCGGATCGTGCGAAACCCAGCCCAGCAGCGAACTGTCGCGCGCCTCGGAACGAGCGAGAGCCACGATGCGGGCGCGCCACCAGTTGGCCAATGTGACAAGGATGGCCGGGACCAGCAGCAGGGCCACCGTGAAGACCCAGTTGTACATGGCGCCCTTGCCGACGCTGGCACTGGTCAGGTTCAGCAGCAGGCCCACGGCCAGCAGGCTGCCGGCTATCAGCCGCAACGAATTCCAGCGCAGCCGGGCGCGCGGATCGTCCTTGCCGCGACCGCGCGCGAGTTGATCGACGAGATTGACGACCAGAACGGTCGTGAGCGACCAGAGCAGGACGATCCAGACGAAGGAGAGGCCGGGTATCTCAAGCCCTTCCGGAAGCAGCCACCAGACCAGAATGGTCAGGATCAGCCAGTCGAGCGGCCTGCGCACCCGGCGCCAGTATTCGAGCAGTCCGACTTGCAGTCCGCTGGCCAATGTGCGCGGGCGCCTGGCCTGTGCTTCGGCCTGGGCGCGCCGCAGGATCGGATCGCCGTGGCGGCGCCACCAGCTGAAGACGAGGGCGATCGCGAAGAGGCGCAGCAATGCAAGCACGAAGGCGGGAGTCGGCTGCTTGAAGGGCTGCGCGATGTGCTGCAGGGTCTGACGCCATGATTGCAGGCTGAAGCGCAGCTCGAGGACGATCTCGGAAATCTCTCGCCGGACCTGCGCAACGCCGTCCGCGCCGAATCCGGTCACTTGCGCGCGGCGGAATGGGCTGAGCGATGACAGGAGTGCGAGACGCTCGCCATTGAGCAGGACCATCGCATCGTGGAGCGCCCGGCGCTTGGCCCACAGTTCATCGGCATAGGTGCTTTGCAACGCGGCCGCGGCGCGCGAAAGTTCGGCCTTCTGCTCGCGAAGTTTCCGGGTCGCGGCCAGCTCCTCGGGCAGTGCCGGATCGAGCGGCTGGGGCACCAAGGTGCGGCTCTGTGCCTCTTCTCCGGTATCCAGCGCCTTGCGCAATTCCTTGCGGATGCGGCTCAATTCGGAAACGAGCTCGCCGTAGATCGCGTCGGCCTGTTCGTCTCGTCCGTCGCCAATCGCGGCCAGCTCCTGGATGCGGCGGCGCCAGCTAAGGGCGGATTCCAGAATGCTGTCCGGTTCCGCCTTGGCTCTGGCAAGCCGCGCGCGAAACGCGGCCTGAATGCTCTTGGTGCGCAGCAGCCGGGCCTGTTCGTTCGCGATCAGGCGCTCCTGCTCGCTGGCGGCATTGAGAGCGGCCTTGGCCGCATCGCTGAGCTGCGACTTGGCAACGTCGAGCAAGGCGTCGGCGCTCGCGATCTCGTCCGCCGTTCCCGAACTTACGCCCGATGCGGCCTCGAGCCGGGCCAGTGTCGAGGGCTGAAGCTGCAACACTTCGGCCTTGGCGGCGGCGACCTGCTGGCGCAGCCAGGCGATCCTGGTTTCGATCGGAGCGTCGGCCTTTGGCTTCGGGCCGGGTGCAGGGGCCTCGCCCGTCAGGGTCGCGAGCTGCGCGCTGTCGATCCGTTCCGATCTGTTGCCCAGCAGTCCAAGCCGCAGAACGGCTGACGGGGCTGGCTTGCCTTCGAGAAAGTCCCTTAGGCCTTTCAGTTCACGCTGGAGTCCGGCAAGCTCCTGCGCCGCCTCCTCGTTGGTTTTCTGCTTGTCGCGGTAGCTGGCCACGCTCTGCTGGTGGGCCTGCAGAAGTTTTTCGCGTTGAGCGGCCGGCAGGCGCAGGAAAGCTGCCTGCGCAAGGGCCAGTTCGGCCTGATCGGCAGAAAGGCCATTCAGGCGCGATGGTTCATCCTTTGCCTGCGCGTAGAAGGCGTTGTCGGTTACCAGCCTGGCGACGGCATGGGCGGCGGGGGCCTGGCTGCTTGTGAGCGAAAAGGAAAACAGCCCGGCGACATCTACATAGGGACCGAGCGATCCGGCCATCAGGTCGCGAATGTGCTGCGCTGCCTTCGCTTCGGCGGATACCGTTTCCGGATTGGCTGGATTGGCAATCTGCACCTGCGCGGCCGCCCCTTCCGGCGCCGCGACGAGGCAGGCGAACAGCCCGATCAGGCATAACTTGATAAGTCGCAGCACCATGTCAGCCCCGGCCCGGCATCCCCCTTGCTGGACACAACAGTCTATCCGAACCGCGGAACAAGCGCATGCCGTGCCGCGGGCGAGGAATTTACACTTGGGTGCTTAGCAAAGCGCAGGAAAATAGCAAAATTCAACCGGCGGCAGCTGCAAGCGGGGGCGCCGGGACTTATCGTGGCCGGGCAATTCTTGCGAGCAGGGCCACCCCATCGATTTGCCGCTTGCACGACACAGAACATACCATCGGCGCTTGGCGCGCGATATCTTATGCTATGTATCCTCGGGCGAGTCCCGCAGCATGGAGGAGAGACCATGGCAACCTATACGCTGAGATATTCGGATGACGGTCGAGGACTGGACAAGAAGATCGAATTTCAGGCAGAGGATGCCAGCGGGGCGTTGATCGTGGCCTATTCCGAAGCGCCCCACCGCAATGCCGAATTGTGGGAAGGCGCGCGCAAGCTCTGCACGATCCGGCGCTATACGACCGAGGTCTGGCGCATCGGCGCCTGACGCCCGAGCAACTTTTCCAAAAAAGAGAACGGTCACCCATGCGTGGCGCGCGGCGAGGAATCGCGGCTTCGTCGGCAGGATGTTCCTGCGGCGATGGTCCGAGGTCCTGTGCCCTGCTCGCTAGCTTGGCAGCACGTCCCGCACGGTGCTCGTTCAATCTCATGCGGGCTTCCTGAGCGTAGCATCTGGCGACTATGCGCAGTGGCAGGGGCATGGACGAAGTGGAGACAAGATCGTGAGTACCTGCCCGACGCGAAACGGCGAGAATGACCTTTCCGGGCTTGAAGCGGGCCGCGAAGCCGAAGTCCTGCGCAAGGATCTGCACCTCGGGCTGCAATTGTGCCGTGCGAACACGTTGTCGCTCACCCGCCTGCAATTGGCGCTCAAAAGTGGGGACAGGCGCAGCACGCTTGAAGCGATCGACAGGCTGCACACGCTCGACACGCAGATCGGCCGACTGGTGCGCCGGTTGCCGGGGCACGCCAACGACGATCCCGATATGCAGGTCCTGTCTCGCCACGTCGACGAACAGAACATGGCAATCGCTTTCGAGAAGCTGGCTCTGGCAAGTGCTGTGAGCGGGCCGAACCTGGTATCGCGCCATCCCTCCTGGAATGGCGGCCGCGAAAGCGCGGACGAATTGCCGGACCTGCCTTATCCCGACGAACCGATGCCGGACCTGCCCGAACATCTGATCGTTGCTGACGACCTGCCTTATCGCAAGTGGCTGGGGATCCTGTTCGGTCTGCTGACTTTCATGGCGATTGCCTTCGCCGCGGTTTTCGCGCTGACCGCCTGACCAGGCACCAGCGCGTAAATCTGATGCATCAGTCTGCGGCGTCGACCGGCTGCGTCATCAATTGCTCGGCTATGCGGTTCGCTACCTGCGAAGAGGGCAGGTGCAGATCGCGCGCTTGTTCCAGAATGTCGGCCGTGCGTGGGCCAATGCGCATGACCCGGGCGCGGACCTGGTTTTCGTCTTCATGGAGGTATTCAGCCGAAACATTGATGATCCCGCCGGCATTGACGACGTAGTCCGGCGCGTATGTGACGTCCATTTCCAGCAGGCGCCCGGCGATATGCGGGGCGGCAAGCTGGTTGTTCGCAGCGCCGCAGACGACCTTGGCCTTGAGCGCGGCAAGCGCAGCGTCGTCGAGTGCGCCGCCCAGCGCGCAGGGCGCAAAGACCTGTGCATCCACTCCGGCGATCTCCTCTACCGCGGCAACCGTGGCGCCGAGCTTGTCGGCAACGCCGGCGGCACGCTCGGTCACGATGTCGGCCACGACCAGCCGGGCTCCGGCCCCGTCGAGCATGTGACACAGTTCAGCGCCGACGCTGCCCAGGCCCTGGACGGCAATCGTCATTCCGGACAGCGAGCTGCCGTAAGCGAAGAGCGCGGATGCCTTCATCGCTTCGAAGACGCCCAGCGCCGTCCAGGGGGAGGGATCGCCGCCCGCGAAGCCGGGCCTTGCCGTGCGGCCGGCGACATGGCTGGTGTGCATGGCTGCGAATTCCATATCCTCGACGCCGGTGCCGACGTCTTCTGCCGTCACGTACCTGCCGCCCAGTTTCTCGACCTCGCGGCCGAACGCTTCGAACAGGATGCGGCGGTCGAACGCGCCATGCGGGCGTCGCAGTACCGATTTGCCGCCGCCGAATGGTAGTTCGGCCATGGCGTTCTTGTAGCTCATGCCCTCGGCCAGGCGCGCTGCATCGGCCAACATCGTCTCGGCATCCGGATAGCTCCACAGGCGGCAGCCGCCGGCGGCAGGACCGCGTGCAGTGGAATGAATGGCGATGACGCCGTCGAGGCGGGCGGCCTCATCGATCAGGCGGACATATTCCACAGGCGGCAAATCGTGGCTGGCAGCGGCGGTCATCTCTTGAAGGCTCCGGTTGATGTGCCCGCAATTATCGCGGAGGCGCGCGGGCAAGTCTCTCCTCATTGCCGGGCGGATACTATCGATATGGGAAGGACAGGCCTGAATTTTGAGGATATCAGGTCAGAATGATCGAACTTGATGCATATGAGAAAAAGATTCTCCGCGAACTCCAGCGCGACGCGAATCAAACGACGGCCCAGATCGCCGAGAGGGTGGGGCTTTCCGCATCTCCCTGCTGGCGGCGGATCGATCGGCTTGAACGCGAAGGCGTGATCACGCGGCGCGTGGCCCTTGTCGACCGGGAGAAAGTAGGGCTCAACGCGCATGTCTTCGTTCAGGTGAAGCTGACAGCGCATGGCCGGGCCAACCTCGACGAATTCGCCAGCAAGATCCGTGAATTTCCCGAGGTGCTCGATTGCTATGTGCTGATGGGGGCGGTCGATTTCATGATCCGTGTCGTGGCCAGGGACATCAATGCCTACGAGCGCTTCTTCTTCGAGGAACTTTCACAGCTTCCCGGCGTGCAGGAAGTGATCTCCACGGTTGCCCTGTCGCAGATCAAGTCGACGACCGAACTGCCCATCTGAGCGAAGCTCACGCCACGCTGCGCACGCCGGTTACCGTGGCCCGGTAAGCGTCGAAGAGATCGGCGAAATGCTCGTCCATGGAGCGGGCGCGCAGGGCCGGACGCGGGCGGCTGACAGCGACGTCGCGAATGGCGAGGGCGCAACTGGCGGCATTGCCCGAGACGAAGGTCTGTCCTGCCCCGCCGGCCGCGTGATCGGCTGCGCCGCCGCTATCCGGGACGATGACCGGCGTCCCGCTGGCTCTCGCTTCGGCTGCGGCCATGCAGAAGGTCTCCGCTTCGCAGCCATGGACCAGTGCATCGGCGCTGGCCATGATCCTTGCGAATGTCAGCCGGTTACGCTCGGGCCGGAACAGGCGGATATGCGGATTGCCGGAGATGTGCTTGAGGATCGTGCGCTCTTCGCGCCCTTCACCGAGCATGACGAGCCCGATCGGCGCCCACTGGCTGGCGGCGTTCACTGCGTCGATGACCATGGGCCAGCGCTTTTCCGGCGCAAGCCGGCCCACGCCCAGAAGCAGGGTGGCGCTTTCCGGCAAGTCGCAATCGGCCAGAAGCCGTGCGCGCAGGGCGGCGTCGCGATGTTCCGGAGAGAAGCAACCCGGCTCCACACCCATGGCAATCGTCGTGGTATTGGCGACGCCGCCTTCGCGCAGGCGCCGGGTGAGATCGCTGTTGGCGCTGACGACGTGATCGAACTTGCGGCTGTGCTTGCGCAAGTGCTCCCAGAATACGGAGAACTGCCAGTCGATGGTCTTGCGCGAGAAGACCTGCCCGAACCAACGGTAGGCATAGGCCGACAGGGGATCGGCATGCATGATCAGGCTGCGCGGCGCAGCGCCCGGCCATTCTGCGACGAGACCCGCACTGCGCCAGGGTGAGGTTGCCTCTACGAAGTCCGGCGCTTCGGCGTCGAGCGCGGCATAAAGGGGTTCGGCGGCGGGAAAATACCAGTACTTGCGGTCGAGCGGAAAGCGCGGGCTCTTGACGGTGACGATGCGGGCGCCGGGTCCGCGTTCGATAACCGTGTCCTCGTCGCCCGGGGCGATAATCACGATTTCATGTCCCAACCGGGGGCCGATCAGCAATTTCTGTTCCACATAAGTGCGCACGCCGCCGCCCATGGGCGAATAGAAAGCGCAGACATCGACGATCTTCATCGGCTGGTGTTCCTTCCTAGCGGGCGCGATCGAGCGGGGCGACGCCGAGGCCATGCTGGTAGTTGAGGACGATGGTGATGGGCGTGGGGCCGTTCCCGGCCTGAGCGCTGGCCCTGGCGGCCTTGGGCTTGCCCCAGCCCAGGCGCGGATTTCCGGCAAAACCGATGCCATCCGTACGCCATCCGAACTTGCGGTTCTGGTCGCGGTCGTGAAGCAGGCTCACGGCATAAGTGCCTGGCCCCGGCACGCGAACGCAGAGTACCGGAGTGCCCGACTGCGGCACGGTTTCCACGACGCGGCGGAACGTCTTGCCTTCGCTGATGAGGATATTGTCGTCCTCCAGGAAGTCCCTGTTATTGTCCGGGTATACTTCCAGCTTGAGCCTGCCCTTGCGGTCCTTGAGTCCATCGACGCTGACCAGGAACGAAGGCCCGCTCTCGCCCGGACGGCAGCGTCCTTCGGCCTGGCCCAGATCGGGGGTCGAAGGAATTGCGGCCGCGGCGAGCAGCGGCAGGGCGAGGGGCAGGGCAGTCACGCAGGCTTCTCCGGATTGGCAAGGTCGTTGACGGCAAGCAGGCTGCCGAGCACGAGATGCGCGGCAAGGATGAGTCCGGCCATGAGCGCCATGAGCGCCCCGATGTCGCGCTCGTGGCCAAGGGCGACGACTGCGACGCCGGCGAAGAGAAGATCCTTGTTGGGCACGAGTGGCAGGCGCGATACGAGTTGGCGCAGCGTGGCGAGATAGAGCCACCACGAAAGCGGGACGTCCGGCAGGACGATGTGCCAGAGCAGGGCCGAGAGCACGGTGGAAAGGCCGATGCGAGCGAGGTGGACCTGCATGATCATCGACAGGTCCGCGCGCGGCAGCGTGAAGACGCGCCGCCGCCAGATCGTTGCCGCGACGGAAATTGCCAGGATCACGCCCAGCGACAGCGTAAGCATGTGGGCATCGAGCCCGAGCTGCGTCGTTCCGATCATCGGCAGCATCACGACGAGCAGCAGGATGGTTACGCCGTTGCCGGCCATGGCCGAGAGGATCGCGACATCCTTGACCGCCCCGAAGGGGGCAGCATCGAGCGAGACCCGGCGCCGCGCCCATGTGTAGAAGTAGGCTTCGCCAAGGTAGCCCAGCAGCAGTTCGTTATAGACCTTCTTGCGCAGCAGGGCGAGGAAACCGGCTGGCGGGATGGTCCAGAGACGGCGGAAGATCACCCATTCGCAGGCCGGCGTCACGAAATAGGCGGCGGCAAATACGATCCAGAACCCCGGTGAAACCGGGATCATGGCGAGCACGTGATGGATATCGAGCCTGCTCATCTCGTGGAACACGGTGGCGATCACGGCCAGCGAGAGCAGGATCGAGAATACGGCATTGCGGCCGCGATTGGACTTGCGGTCGAGCGGTGTCAGCTCGATGGCCGCAGTGTCATTTGCCAGGACGGCGACGGGTTCGGACACGAAGTTCTCCGGGTAGGGGCCTTGTCAGCCCAGGCGAGGGCCGCGGGTCTGGGATGAAAGGCAGCTTATCCTGAGCTTTTGGCGGCGTTCGCGCTCCTTTTGCCGCACGACATCGCCCATGAGTTCGCTGTAGCGCCGGGCCGCGCCTTCAAGTTCGAAGCTGGCGGCAATCGCCCGCGCGCGCGCTGGGTCGGTGCGGAACTGGCGGATTGCGGCAAGCCCCTCGGCGAAGCTTTCCTCGCAGCGGGCCGGTACGAGAACTCCGGTCCGGCCATTGTCGAGCAGGCACGACATGCTGACACAGCAGTCCGTCGCCAGTACCGGCAGGCCGGCTGCCAGGGCCTCGACGACGACACCCGGAAGACCTTCGTAGTCGGAGCTGAGGACGAAGGCGTCGGCTTCGGCCAATAGGGGGTCGATGCTTGCCAGATGTCCGGGGAAGCGCACCCGATCGGCGATCCCCAGTTCCGCTGCAAGCCTGCCCAGCGCGTCGCGCTCCGGCCCCTCTCCGGCAATGGTCAGTGTGTCGTCGGTCCGCGCGGCGCGGGCGAACGCGCGCAGCAGCATGCGATAGTTCTTCTGCGGCACGAGCCGCCCCGCGGTCAGGTAGCGGGTGCTCCAGACCGCAGTATGGCGCCGCTCCAGCTGCGCAAGCAGGCCAAGCCGCCTGCGCGGCATGACGGGATTGGCAATCGTGGCAAGCTGTTCGGGAAGGGCCAGCGTGCGTTCGCGGATCTCTCGCTGCATCGGCTCGGACAGGGCAACGAGGCGATCGAACACGGTCCCCTGCAGGCGCAGCCAGGTTTCATAGCCGCGGCGCATCAGCGGCGGCATGTCCGGGCGGTCGAGGGCGTTGCTGACCTTGAGGATCATCGGGGGCGCATGGTCGCCCAGCAGCATCTTCACCGCTGCTGCGACGACGGCATAAGTGTTGCCCGGGCAGAACAGGATATCGACCCGGTTTTCGATCAGGAAGCTGTAGAGGCAGTGCACCATCCAGGGCGTTTCCCAGGATGCCGTGGGCAGCCGGGTCGGAATCTGCCAGTAGTCCAAGGCGGGCGCGCTGCACAGGTTTGCGCAGCCCGCACGGCCAAGAACGATCGTGACCTTGTGTCCGGCGCGTTCCCATTCGCTCGCCAGGCCCAGTGCCACGCGCTCCACGCCGCCGGGTTCAAGACTGTGTATCGGAACTGCAATCCTGAGAGAGCCGTGCATGTCCACCCTGACGCCGCCAATCGATCCTGTCCGCAGTATCCGGACAAGGTTTTTTTACGTTGCGGGCGTGCTCCTATGGGCACCAGATTTCCGGTTTGTGACGGTCCCTCAGCCCGTCACACCATCGATCGAAAACTGACGTCGATCTGTCATCCAGACGGGTCGGCCCGTCCAAGCGGCGGTTCAGGACAGCTCGGCGTATCGCGCCGGACGGTGGCTGCGCGCAAACCGTCCGAGCGTGGCATCGATGCTGGAAAGCAGCGAAGGCTTGCTTACGTCGCCAGGATGGACGGCGATGCGCACGGTGTCGAGCGCATGGGGCAGGACCGTGCGGGCAAGGGACGCGAATGCGAGAGAGGACGCGGTGCGCATCGCGCTTCTGCTTGCCCAGGTTATGACCGGCCCTTTCGCAAGCACCTCGTCGTTGCCGGGTTTCCAGACTTTCCAATGATCTTCGGCAAGGGCGAAACCGGCTTGGCCGAGTGCGGCGAGCGAACCTTTGCCGTAGAGCCAGGCCGGGGCGATGAAGCCGGCGACCTCGCGGCCGATAATGTCTTCGATCAGTGCCTTGCCTTCGCGCATGAGGCGCAGCGCGGTCGCTTCTTCGAGGCCGAGGAACTCGCCCTCACCGGCGGTCATGTGGCGCGCCTTGAAATTGGCCGCCCCGCTGTGCTGCCCCGTGTCGCGGTGGAACCAGCCATGGACGAACATTTCGATCCCGCTGTCTGACCAGTTGCGCAGCCGGGACTGGAAGGCCTTGGCCTCGCGCAGGGGCGCCGCGCCCCAGTGGTCCGGCACGACAAGCATGGCGAAGCGCCCCTTGCCCAGGTGGTTCTCCAGCACTCCGGCCAATTGGTCGACCTGTGCTTCGAACCTGGGGCTGACATCGTGGATCGATGCCAGCAGGCGCTTGGTGCTGCTCATGACGTACCGGCAATCCCTGCGTGGCTGGCCTTCGCGCCCGGAGATAGGGCGCTAATGTGACCATCACAATATGCCGACGCGCCGAGCCCGGATGTTGTCCGGGAATGCTGTTCGTCAGGCCGCGAGGGGTTTCCTCGCGAACCAGCCGAAAAGGGCGATGACGGCATAGCACAGGGCGGGCAAGCCAAGCGCCAGCTCGAGGCTGCCGGTGACGTCGGCGAGATGGCCGGTCAGCGGGGGGATTACCGCGCCGCCCACGATCATCACGCAGATCACGCCCGAACCGTCCGCGGCCCGCTTGCCCAGACCTTCGCAGGCAAGGCTGAAGATGGTGGGGAACATGATCGAGTTCATCAGGCCGATGGCGAGGTAGGAGTAGCCCGAGACCACGCCGGTGGTGTGCGTGGAAAGCAGGATCAGGCCGATCGCGCAGGCTGCGTTGAAAGCGAGGATCTTGCCGGGGTTGATCATGCGCAGCAGGGCCGAGCCGATGAAGCGACCGACCAGAGCGCCGCCCCAGTAGAAGGGGATAAGCTTGCCCGCGGACGGTTCGGTCAGACCCAGTACGTTTTCCTGCATCATGTAATTGACGATGAAGGACCCGATCGCGACTTCTGCACCGACGTAGAGGAAGATGCAGCTTGCACCGAAGCCGAAGCGCAGCCGGCGCATGAGATCGAAGCTCTTGAGGATCGATCCCCCGTCGTGCTTCTCACCCTTCAGGCGGTTGCGGTTGAACCACACGACGCCGGCGATGACGGCAAGCGCCAGGGCGAGGCCAAGGTAGGCGCGCTCGATCGCTGCAGTTTCCGCAACGCGATAGGCGGCCAACTCGGCACCCGACAAGTCGGCGGCGCTGACTGCGGCCAGGCTGCCCAGCATGATGATCGTCCCGACATAGGGAAAGATCGTCGTGCCAAGCGAGTTGAAGGCTTGGGCGAATGTCAGGCGCGAATGGGTGGTCTTGACCGGGCCCAGCAAGGAGATCAGCGGGTTGGCGACGACCTGGATGATCGTGACGCCGCCGGCAAGAACGAAGAGGGCGAAAAGGAACACGCCGAAGGTGGCGCTTGCCGAAGCCGGGATGAACAGCAGGCAGCCAGCCATCATGGTCACGAGGCCGATCGCCGCGCCGCGCATGTAGCCCACGCGCTTTACCAGGGCTGCGCCTGGGATCGAGATGATGGCGTATGCGGCGAAGAATGCAGTCTGCACCAGCATCGCCTGCATGTAGTTGAGCGTGAAGAGTTCTTTCAGTTTCGGGATCAGCACGTCGTTGAGCGACGTGATCCCGCCGAAGATGAAGAACAGCGCCATGACGAACAGGCGCAGTTCGGGCGCATCGATGTGCGGGCTGGTGCCCTCGTCGCCGACCTGAGGGTCAGTGCTGCTTGCCGCACCCGGTGCCAGTGCCATGGATCATCCTTCTCCGAACTTAGAAAATAGAACCCAGTGGCAAATCATCGGGTTCTGAGCCGAGGCAGCATCTAGTCGCCCTGATCGGCGGCTTGCAAGCAAACTGGGCTAACGATTGCCTCGAGAATTCGAATTATCCGCCGATTGCCCGCCTCGTCCAAGCGACAATGGCACCTGTCGGCATGGCTCCGGCCTGCCGTGCGACTTCGCGGCCCTTGTGAATCAGCGCAAGGGTGGGGATCGACTGGATGGAATAGCGCGAGGCAATCGCGCGCTCCGCTTCGGTATCGAGCTTGCCGAGCCGGACCTGCGGTTCCAGCTGCTGCGCCGCGGCAGTGAAAGCGGGGGCCATCTGCCGGCAGGGCCCACACCATGATGCCCAGAAGTCGATCAGCAAGGGAATGTCGCTACGCGCGGCATGGGCATCGAAGTTGGCAGTCGTCAGGGTAAGCGGCGCGCCTGTGAAAAGGGCGGATCCGCATTTGCCGCATTTGCCCTTCGCAACCAGCTTGTCCGCCGGCACGCGGTTGGCCGTCGTACAAGCCGGGCAGATGATGATCCGGGCATCGCCTGTGGTCATCGCGTCTCTCCGTGCCGAAATTCTCGCGGCACCAAGCCAGCACAAGACCTTCGTGACAAGCCCTTTTTTGCCGCTGCTCGATCCGGGGAGGCGTGCCAGCTGCAGCCCGGAAACTTGCGCCGGGCGGGGGGCGCGGGTTGTCAGGCTGCGTGTAGCCGCTCCACCGATGCCTTGCGCCCCTCGTCCGGGGCCAGTTGATCGTGTTCGGCAAAAACCCGTTCGATTTCGTCGCGCTTTTCGAAGATCAGCTTGGCCACACCGGCCGTCATGCCGCCTTCGTCACCGACCCGTCCCAAAACGGCTGCGAGATCCTCGAGAGTGGCTTTTTCCAGACTGGCGTGCAGTCCTCCCTTGGAATCGCGATAAGCGATACATTCTAAGGCCATGCCCCGTGCTCCTTGTAAAGCGTATCGTCTAGAAACGCAGAAGGCGGCCTCTGGTTGCAGAGGCCGCCTTCCGGCACACTGGGCTGGTTGGCCCCGCGGCCCGCTCATTCGACGGGCCAGGCAGCGCGCAAGAACACGCGTCAGCGCGATACGACCCGCTGGTCGATGGTGCCGAAGGGCGCCGAGCCATGGGCATTGCGCGCTTCCATGCGGATCGTGTCGCCATAGCCCATGAAAGGCGTCGACGGCTTGCCGTCGGCGATCATCTCGATGGCGCGCACTTCGCTTATGCAGCTCGATCCTACTTCGGCGTAGTTGGCGTTGGACACCGTTCCCGAGCCGATCACGGTCCCGGCGACAAGGTCGCGGGTCCGCGCGGCATGGGCGACCAGTTCGTGGAAGCCGAAGTCCATTGCCCCGCCATTGGCGTGACCGAAGGCCTTGCCATTCCATTCGATAACGAGATCGAGGCACACACGGCCGTCTTTCCACGCATCGCCGAGTGCCTCGGGCGTTACCGCGAAGGGGGCCATAGAGCAGGCGGGTTTGGCCTGGACCCAGCCGAAGCCGGTCTTCATCTCGACCGGCGCGATCGTGCGCAGCGACCAGTCGTTGATCTGCACGACAAGCCGGATGTGCTTCATCGCATCTTCGGGCGTAGTGCCCATCGGCACGGCATCGACGATCACGCCGAATTCGCCTTCGAAGTCGATGCCGTCCGCCGGATCGGGGAAGGGAACCGGATCGGTCGGGCCATAGAAGCGGTCGGACAGGCCCTGGTACATGAGCGGCCTGTCGGACTCGATCGGCGGCAGCTTGAAGGCGATCTGCATCAGTTCGCCGTGAGTGCCGAAAGCCGATCCGTCGAGCCACTGCCACGAACGCGGCAGCGGTGCGCGCAAGGCCGCGGGATCGATTGGCTCGCCCTCACCGGCTTCGAGGCGCTGCGCAATGGCGGCAAGTTGCGGCTGGACCGCATCCCAGCGCTCAACGGCGCCAAGCAGGTTCGGTATCTGCGGACCGGCGGCAAGCATCCGGCGCCCGTCCTGCGAGACGACGACAAGGGTTCCGTCGGGCGCGGCGCCGGTAATCGTGGCAAGACGCATGGCGATCAGTCCTCGAAGATGGCTACGGCGCGGGTCCAGCCCGCGGACGCGCCCTTGATCTTGTGCGGGAAGCAGCTGACGATGAAGCCGTCAGCGGGGAGTGCTTCGAGGTTGTGCATCTTTTCGAGGTGGCAGTAGCCGATGTCGCGGCCCGCCTTGTGACCTTCCCAGATGAGAGACGTGTCGCCCGTTTCCTTGACCTTCTCGGCGGTGTAGCTGAACGGCGCGTCCCATGACCAGGCATCGGTGCCGGTCACGCGCACGCCGCGCTCGGTCAGATACATCGTGGCATCATAGCCCATGCCGCAACCCACGTTGACGAAATCGGGGCGACCCAGCGCTTTGCCCGCAGCGGTGTTGACCAGTACGATTTCCAGCGGCTTGAGCTCATGGCCGATGCGGGCCAGTTCATCCTCGACATCCTTGGCGGTGACGACATAGCCGTCCTCGAAGTGCCGGAAATCCAGCTTCACGCCGGGCTGAAAGCACCATTCAAGGGGTACCTCGTCGATCGTGATCGACCGTTCGGGTTTGCCGTCCTTGCCGTTCATGGTGGGGTGGAAGTGATAGGGCGCATCGAGGTGGGTTCCGCTGTGCGTGGTCAGCTTGACCCACTCCGATGCCGCGAAGCCGGCGGCGTCCGGCGTCTGCTCGGCCGTCACGCCGGGGAAGAAGTGATCCAGCTCCGGCATTGTCTCGCCATGGTTCTGGTAAGTGATTTCCGGCTTCAGGAATGGCGGGTCGCTGATGACATCGTTGCACAGCACGATCGACAGGTCGACGAAGCGGCGGGTCATAGAATTCTTCCTTCGCTTGGGTGTGGCGCTTCGAGCGCCGCCTTCAGTCCAAGAGGCGTGATGATGAGAGCCAGGCCCAGACCGTAAAGAAGCTTGGCCGCGAGCGCGAACCAGAATGGCAGGACCGATATCGAAACGAATAGCATAAGCATCGCTATCATGGCGGTACCGGCCAGGGCGCTCATTGCAGCCAGTACGAAGGCCCGGGCGAAGAGGTTGCGAGGCAGCCTGGAAGACCCGGCCAACGGCGCGAGATCGCCGCGCTTGAGCTTCTTGAGGGTAATGGCGCCGGGGACGATGGTGCTCATCAGCGCGATCATGAAGCTTTGAGGCACGAAGTCGAACACCCACTGACCCGGGCCCCATACTTCGACCGGGCCGGAAGTACCGAATGTCAGGAGAAAGAAGAGCAGCGACAGGATCAAATTGATGACCCCGCTGACTGCGGTTTCCCTTCGGATATGGGCGCTCGCGTTCATCTCTTCATGCTCATGTGGGTCTTTGGTCTCGTGGCCAGCTGTCTTCGTTCGGGTTTGCCGGAACGGCCGCCTCCGGATCGTTGCGTAACGCGCGGACCCTGAGGCAGCCATTCCGGGCAGAGGTTCAGGCGGTCTTGCCGCCGAGGGTTTCGGCGAACCAGTCGGAGATGAGATCGCGTCCATAGGCCATGTTGTCGGCGCCGACGTGCTCGACGCCGCCTTCGCGGTCGGTGAAGATCACTTTCTCGCGGCGCGGCGAGTTGACCAGCTGGTCGTAGAGGTCGTCGGCGTACTTCGGGCTGATCTGGCGGTCGTTGGCGCCGTGGGTCACCAGGAAGGGCACCTTGATCGCGTCCATGTGGCCGTTGAGGTTCATGGCCTCCGACCTGGCAAGGAAGTCGTCCTGGTCCTTGGCCCCGAATGCCCAGTGAACGTGGGCCCAGTAGTGCGGGACCGGGTTCTCGCCCTCGCGCTGCATGCGCTTGTCCTGCACTTCGCGCCAGTTGTGGTTCGCACCCCAGACCGCGCCCGAGGCAAAGCGCGGCTCGTAGGCAACCGCGCGCGGCGCGAAGTGGCCGCCCAGCGAGATGCCGGTCATGCCGATCGCCTTGGGATCGACGTTGTCCTGCTGCTCGAGCCAGTCGACCGCCTTGCTCGCCCAGCTTTCCGAATGCGGATCGACCGGCAGGTCCTGCAGGCGCAGCGCCTCGCCAGAACCGGGCTGGTCGACGCACAGCGTGGAGATGCCGCGGCGGGCGAGCTCCTCGGGCAGGCGCGTCCAGTAAAGCAGCTCCTTGCAGCTATCGAGGCCGTTGCAGAAGACCACTACCGGCTTGCGGCCTTCACCCGGTGCGCGGGTGAACAGCGCCGGCATGGTGCCCTTGTCCAGCGGGATCTCGACGCGTTCGCGGTTGATCCGGCCGATCTGCGTCGACTTGTCGAAGGCCGCGCGGGCCCTGGCGTAAGTCTCCTTGCGCCCGGGATGGCCATGTCCCTGCATGCGCTCGGCCGTGATCAGGTAGAGCGAGGCCCGCTCCAGCTTGTTCGAGGCGGAGAACAGGCGCCCCTTGGCCTCGTCCTCGGCGGCCAGCTCGATGAGCTTGTCGCCCATTGCCGCCCACTGCTTCATGAAGGCCGGTGTGCCCGCGTCGGCGCCGGCATCGGCCGCGTCCTTGATCGGCTTGCACATGTCGATGATCTCACCGAGCTGCGCGCCCGATTCCATCGCGATCGAGACCGACAGGTTCCAGATGTAGTTCGGGAAGTATTCGAAGAGTGCCATCGATCAGAGCTCCGATGCCTGGAACAGGCGCGCATCGGGGGCTGGGTGCGGCATCGTCTGCGGGCCGCCGGTACCCATACCCCACTGGTCCATGACCATCGGCGCAGGCGCGTGCACCTTGTACTCGTGGGTCTCGAAGTCGACCACTTCCAGTTCGGAGGTGTATTCCACGGTAAAGCCGCCCGGGGTGACGAAGTAGCTGAAGGTGTTGTTGCCCGCGGTATGACGACCCGGTCCCCAGCGGATGTCGGTGCCGTGCTGCTTGAGGCGGTGCGCGCCGCGGAACATGTCATCGATGCTCAGCATGTCGTAGGCGACGTGGTTGAGGCACGGCGGTCCGGGCAGGATGGCGACGCGGTGGTGCGCCTCGTTGCAGCGCAGGAAGCACATGAAGTCGCCGAGCCAGTCGGAGATCCGGAAGCCCAGCACATCGGTGAAGAACTTCACCAGTGCCTGGTGGTCGGGCGAGTGCATGACGATGTGGCTGATCTTGAGCGGCACGCCTTCCCAGCGCTCAAGTTCGCGGGCCTCGAGCTTCGCGACATCGGCCGAGATCTCGAAGGGCAGGCCGTCGGGGCTGAAGAAGCGGAAGCCGTAGCCGCCGCCAGGCGCGTCCAGCTCCCTGGGCGCGAACACGACCTTGCAGCCCGCCGCCTCGATCTTGCCGAACAGAGCATCGACGTCGCCGCGGCTGTCGGCGGCAAAGGCGATCACCTCGATGTGGTTGGCATCCGACTTGTGCAGGCGCACCACGTGGTGCTCGTCATGGCCCTGGGTCTTGAACCAGGCGGTGTCCTCGTTCGCCTCGACTTCGACAAGGCCCCAGTCGTCCTTGTAGAAGGCGCGCTCGGCATCGAAGTCCTCGACGCCATATCCAACATAGCGGATCTCGGTTACTCGGCTCATGGGTTTCGTCCTTGATCGTGAACTGTTCAAATGGGCTGCGATACCACCGCGAACATTTCCGCAGTGGCTTCGTGGTTGTCGACCGGTGGCCCCTTGCCGATCTGGCCGTGGCAGATTTCGAGCGACTTCTCGACGATGTAGCGGCAGCGCTCGAAGCGGCGGTCGCGATAGGCCTCGAACGCCGCCTCGGGCGTCTCGCCGCGGGTCAGTTCCTCGGCGAGCACGATCGCGTCCTCGATCGCCATTCCTGCGCCCTGGCCCAGGTGCGGCGTGGTCGCATGGACGGCATCGCCCAGCAGCACGATGCGGCCCTTGTTCCAGGCTCCGTACAGCATCAGGCCCTCGAGCGGACGGTAGACGACGCCCTCGTCTTCGGTGATCTGCTCGGCCAGCGCACGGATCTGCGGCGCTGCTCCGGTGAGCTTGGATCGCATGGCCGCGGCAATCCCTTCGGTGGGATACCGCGGATTGTCCGGTTCAGGCGTGGTCACGTACATGTACATGAGGTCTTCGGACATCGGCACGAGGCCTGCGCCGATCGGACCGTTGTATACGTGCAGCGCGTCGAGCTCTGCGGGACGCGGGAAGTTGTAGCGCCACACCGCTTGCCCCGTGAATTGCGGCTTCTCGGCATCGGGCAGGATCGCCTGGCGGGTCTGCGAATAGACGCCGTCCGCGCCTACCACGATGTCGAAGCGTTCCTCGCGGCCATCGGAGAACGTAACGTTCACGCCCTCGCCGTCATCGTCAAAACGCTCGGCGGTAACGCCGAGGCGGACTTCGGCGCCCAGATCCTTCGCGCTGTCGCCAAGCACCTTCTGCAACGCGCGCCGGCCGATGCCGACATTGGCGGGCTTGCCCTCTACCAGAGCAGGGGCGGGAACCCGCGCCACGCACGTGCCGTCGGGGATGTAGATCTCAATCGCGTCGAAGCCGCAGGCTGCGTCGAGGAAGGCATCGAGCACGCCCAGCTGATCCATCGCGCGCACGACGTTCGACTGCTGGATGATGCCGACACCGTAAACCGACCACGTCGGATCCTTCTCGATTACCGTCACGCGGTGGCCGGCGCGGCGTAGCGCGATCGCAGCGGAGAGACCGCCGATCCCGCCGCCAATGATCAGCGTGTTCAGGTACTTCATCTAACCATCCTTCTCAATCGCGCGGATTAAAACGTATCAAGATCGGCAGCAATCGCAGCTGGGCCATGATAGACCGAACCGATCCGCGCGATGTATTCCAGCCGGTCGCCGGCCGATGCCATCGGTGCGACCATGTGCGTGACGACCACGGACTTGACGCCAGCCTTCCGGGCCAGCTCTCCGACCTGTTCTGGGGTGAGGTGGTGGCGGGACAGGTGCTCGGCTATACCGGAGAGCGCGTCGCCGGCAGCATTGGGTGTATTGCGCCGGACGTTATCGAGCGTTCGATCCACATCGATCATCTCTGAGACGAGCAGGTCTGCACCTGCAGCCAGTTGCTCGACTGCGGGGCTGGGACCGGTGTCGCCGGTATAGACGATGCTGCGTCCCGGCGCATCGAATCGGAAGGCCAGCGATTTGAAGTGTTTGTCAGCCTCACTGCCCGGGTCAAAGGAGTAGTGGGTGTTCTGCCGTGCCGTGGCGGCAATGTCTCCGAGCCGGAATTGCGAGCGATCGGTCAACTCGACGACCTCGACCGTGTCACTGGGACTGGCGACTTGCGCATCGGGAAGGCCGTAACCGGCCTCTATGGCGGGGGCCATCGAAGCGATCAGGCCATCGATCAGTGCCTTGGTTCCCGGCGGGCCGTAGATCGTCAGCTTGTCGGCGATATTGGTCTGGAAGCGCAAGCCGAGAACGGCCGCGATGCCGGCGGTATGATCGAAGTGCAGGTGGCTCAGAACGATAGCCCGGACCTGTTGAAGGCGGATTTTCGTATGCGCCAATTGCTCGACCGTGCCGTCACCGCAATCTACCAGGTAGGCATCCCGGCCGCGAACAAGGAGGTTGGCGGGTTGGCTGCGTTCCGGCGAAGCGATTGGCCCCCCCATGGTGCCGAGCGTGATCCAGTTCGTCGTCATGGCGGGCGATGCCGCAGACGGCGCAGGCGATCCTTCCGGAGCCCCGGTTCCGGCGAAAGCCGGAACCGAAAGCGCGGTGGACATCAGGGCAAATACGAGGAGAGCAGAACGCATCAGAACTTCATCCCTGCGCGAATACCGTAAGTGCGCGGCGGGGAGGTGACGACCAATGCTGCCGATGCGGCGTTGTACGTCGGGCCTGCCGTGGCGATCCGGTTATTCTCGATGTTGCGGACAAAGGCGCCGATCGACCAGCGATCATCATCGGGAGAGAACGTGATGTCCGCATTGCTGGTCCAGGTGCTACCTACCCTTTGAACGGCAAGATATTCGAACCCGATATAGCGACCGGTCTTGAACTGCGTATCGCCCGCAAGCACGATCTTGTAGCCATCCAGCTCGACAGTCTGCTTCGCTCCCAGATTGAGAGTCCATTTCGGCGACTGGTACGCACGGCGACCGGAGCAGTCGATTTCATACTGGCCCGCGTTCGTGGTGCTGAGCGCATAAGGGCATCCGGTCAGCGGCGGGGTTGCGCCCGTCGGCTGATTGTAGGCGAAATCCTTGTATCGCGCGTCGAGGTACTGGACCTGCGCCGAAAGCAGCGTGGTCGGCGTGGCCAGGAACTGCGCTTCGACTTCGGCCCCCTTGATGGTCGAGCGGCCCGCGTTTTCGGTGAACTGGCCCTGGTTGCCCGCCAGGTCGACACCGGTGTGGTTCACCTGCTGGTCGCGGTACTTCCAGTAGAACGTCTCGAGATTGAGCTGAAGACGGTTGCCGAAGAAGCGGTTCTTGATGCCAAGGGTGTAGGCCGTGATGTATTCGGGATCGAAAGTCTCATAGCCCTGGGACAGCGAGAAGCCGCCCGAACGGTAGCCCGTCTCGACGCTGCCGTAGAACAGCGAGCGCGGAGCGACATCGAATTCGAAGCCTGCTCGCCATGTGAACTTCGAAGTATTGAGCGGTTCCTGCACGGCCGTCTGCGTGTGGATGAGGAGCGCGCCCGAGGTGCCGATCGGCGTGGCACCGCCCACGGGCGGCACGATGAACGGAGCCTGCAACTGCGTGAAGCTGTCTCCGACCGGCAGCAGCGTGGCGGTGGGGCAGCTCGGCCTGAAGTTGACGGTCTGCGTGCACTTCACGAGGAAGACGTCGGCAACGCCGTCGAACTTCTTTTCATCACGCGTCCAGCGCAGGCCGCCGATCAGGCGCAGACGATCGTTGAGATTCGCGGTGAGGCGACCGAACAGCGCGTAGGACCGGGTGTCCGACTTGAACTCCTGGTAGGCGTTGAGCGCCTGCTGCGCGAAAGTGTAGTTCCCGTCGACCTTCTCGTCGAACAGGTAAGCGCCGAGGATGTAGTCGAAGATGCCCTGGCGTTCGCCGGCGAAGCGTGCTTCCAGGCTGAACTGTTCGTCCTTCTCCTGGATGAAGCCGATGAAGGCGGGCGCTGCGAACTTGTTGTCGAGTTGCGAATAGCGCCAGGCCGGAAGCACGGTCAGCGTGCCAGCGTCCGTCTTCCAGGTGATTTCCGCGTTGGCGCCGTAGAAGCGATTGTTCTGGTACAGGTCCGGATCGAGCGGATCGGCAGTGCGCCCTGAAAGGCCAAGGAACAGCGTCTGGCGGTAGGCCTGCGCAGCCGGATCGAGCAGGCCGGTCGATTTAGAGAGGCCCGAGGGCACGAACGAGTAGGCGCCAGCCACGGGATTGTAGACGTAATGTCCCTGGTAGGACGAGCCTGCGCCCTTGCCGCCAGTGAAGGAGTAATCGCCGCCGACGCGGACGGTGAGATCGGGCGTCAACTCTGCGAGGTACTGAACGCGAAGCGCCCTGGACTTGTCGTCCGAAGTTCCGTCCGAGAGATAGCCGTCGTGCTGGGTGAGATTGCCCGAAACGCGCAGCGCCCCGTATTCGCCAACCGGAATGTTGATGGCGCCCTGCAGGCTCAGTGCATCGTAATTGCCGTAGCTTGCATTGGCGAAGCCGCTGAACTCGCCCGGCTTCGGTTTTGCCGGGAGGACGTTGACGGCGCCGCCGGTGGCGTTGCGGCCGTAGAGCGTGCCCTGCGGTCCTTTCAGGACCTCGATCCGGTCAAGATCGTAGAACATGCCGGAGGTCGAAGTGGGGCGACCCAGGTACACACCGTCATAGCCGAATGCGATGGCCGGGTCGGAATAGCCGTTGACCGTGAAGTTGCCGACACCGCGCAGGAAGATGATGGTGTTGGCGCCGCCATTCTGCTGCACGCTCAGGGCGGGTACAAGCTTGCCGAGGCCAGCCGAATTGGTCAGGCCCGTGCGCGTCAGCTCGTCGCTGCTTACGACGTCGATGGCGAGACCGGCGCGCTGCGAGCTTTCGACCTTGCGCTGCGCGGTCACGACGATTTCGGTCAGTCCAGCGGGCTGTTCGCCGACGGCGTCTGCACCGCTCTGCGCCGCTGCATCCTGCGCTGGTGATTGATCCTGGGCATAGGCCTGGCCGGTGGACAGGGCCACGGCAAGCGCCGTTCCGACAAGAAGATGGTATCGCATGGTGCTCTCCCTAAGATTTCGTGGCCCGGAAATTTCCCGTCCGCTGGGTAGAGCGAATGTCTCACGGCTTGCTACTTATCAAATTTTTTGTTTTTGTAGGAAGCCATAAATAGGATTGATGCTAATGCGGCTCGACAGATTCGACCTCAACCTCCTGATTGCTCTGGAGCTCTTGCTGGAGGAGCGGAATGTGACGCGCGCCGCGCAAAGGCTCAACCTGACGCAGTCGGCCATGAGCGCTGCCCTCGGCCGCTTGCGGGTCGCTCTCAATGACGAGTTGCTCGTGCCGCACGGGCGGCGCATGATCGCCACGCCCCATGCCTTGGCGCTGGCGCCCGCGGTTGCGGAAGCGGTGCGCAATCTGCGCGCCCTGATCTCGGGGGCCAGGGCATTCGATCCATTGACGTCGGATCGCCGCTTCGAGATTGCGGCGTCGGACTACATCACGACCGTGCTGCTTGGTCCGCTCCTGCCGCGCCTCAAGGCCGAGGCGCCCGGCGTCGAAGTCAACATCGTGCTGCCGACCCGAGAGACGAGCGCGCTTCTCGATGACGGCAAGCTCGATTTTCAGATTACGCCTGAACAGTTTCTCGATCCCGACCATCCCAGGGAACTACTTTTCGAGGAACGCCATGTGGTAATCGGGTGGTCGGGCAATCCTGTATTCGAAAAGGAGATGACGCTGGATGCGTTTCATTCCTGCGGGCATATCGCGGTGCGAATTACGGGCGTGCCGACCTTCGCCGAGCGTCACATGATGGAATTCGACGATCAGCGCCGGGTCGAGGTGACAGTGCCCTCCTTCACGCTGGTGCCATGGTTTCTACCAGGCACGAACTTGCTGGCGCTGATGCATGAACGCCTGGCACGCGTATATGCGCCGCTGCTTCCGCTGGAAACCCGGCCCGTCCCTTTCGACATGCCGTTGATGCGCGAAATGATCCAGCATCACGCCGCCCGTTCGACCGATGCGGGCATATTGTGGCTGAAGGATCGCCTGCTCGCCGCCGTGCACGAATCCGCGGCGGACGGGCAAGCTGAGATTGAACGGCCCGTGACTTAGGGCTCACTCCGATCTTGGGGGTGGGGCGCTGTGCTGCTCAGGGTCGCGGGAATGCAGGCCGGCGGCGTGCGATCACGGAGGCGTTGGATCGGCTCGGCGAACGATCGCGATCCGGTCTGACTGATAGGAGCCCAGCCAGAGCTGACCATTCCATCCGGTGGCGGAAGAGAGGCCGTTGAAACCGGCTTGCGGAGTTCCGTAAGCGACGGTGGCGATACGATGGGCTGCAAGGTCCAGTCGACCGACGACCCAGCCTCTGTGGCACAGCATGGGATCGGCCTTGCCTTCGTTCACCTTGCGCAGTCCCGAGCAGGCAGGCTCGTCCAGCCTCATGCCGGCAAGGATCAGTTCTCCTTCGCTCCAGTGAATGTTGTCCGGCATGAAGTCAGGTGCGGCGATCACTTCCAGCGGACGGACCGTGTTGCGCCGGTCGTAAATGGCAACACCGTGCAAGCCAAAGCCGACAACGTAGAAGCGATTGCCGTCGGGATCGACTTCCAGGCCATTGTTGCCTGGAAGCTGGGTGCCTTCCATTTCGACGAAATCGCGCTCCCCGCGGCGCCATTGCCACACCGCTCCAGTCTTGCGACCGAGCATGAAGTCACCGATCGTCGTCCCCGGCCGCGTCAGAACGGTAACAAGTATGGTTCCGTCTTCGAAGCTCGCCGTGGCATTGCCCACTTGATCGGCGGGCAGGGGCTGGCATCCGATCCAGGTCAGCCCAGGCTTGCGCGGTCCCGTGACGATTTTGAATGCTTCCACTGACTCGCGCCCGCCGTGGTTCACGACGAGCAATTGCCAGGTGTCGGCTGCGATGCGGCGCAAGGATAGCCCGCGCGCGTTGAAAAGCGACGCGTCCAGCGGAGCCGGACAATTCGGGAAGTGTTTCTTGTCCCACGCGATCTGCGAAGCACTTGCCTTGTACCACTTTTCATATGTCCGCGCGGGCGCATCGACCAGCTTGAGACCTGCCCCCGGAGCGAAGCCGCTTGCAACGATCCACTTCGTCCCGGGAATGGCCAGGAGATCTTCAGGGCGTTCCGGGCCGCAAATGTAGTCCAGGTCCCCGTCGGGTCGGCAGGTCTGCGGACCCGGCGGCGCAGCAGCACCGCCCAGAGCGATTGCCGAGAACAATGCAAGGGCGGTGCGCCTCATCAGTCGCGCGGCCTGCTGCCGCCGGTGCGCGCCTGAACGGCGGGATCGGAGAGCAGCGGCAAGGCAGCATAATGCGGCCAGTCGATGATTTCCGTTTCAAGGCCCAGTCGCACCATCCGGGGATGTGACGGCGAAAATGCGGGCCAGCGGCCAAGGGCTGGGCTTGCCGGAACGCCGGTCCGAGCGAATGCAAGGAGTGCGTCGGACATCTCCGTTTCGAGGTTGACGTCGCCTGGCTCCCAGATGCGGGTCTGGCGGAACAGGTTCAGGGAATCGCGGGTGCGCAGCCAATAGGGCACGTCGCCGGAGTGATAAGCGCCGACAGTTGCCGGGTCATGGTCGCTGAAGGTAATCCCCGGCGCATAAGGCTGGCGGCGGGTGAACAGATAGGCATAGGCAGGAGCGCTGCCATAGGTGCTCTGGGCATTGGCCCATTGAGCCATCTGCAGGCCCAGGGTTGCGTCCCTGGCGATGTCCGCCGCTCGGCGAGCAGGGTCGGAGCCCGGATAGGCGGCAAGAATGCGGTCCGCATTGCGCGGGTAGCGCGCACGGACAGCATCGGTGAGTTCGCTTACCGTGGTTATCGGGCCGAAAGGTAGAAAGCTCTCATCACGCGTGAACCCGATCAGGAGCGGCACGTCGTTCTGGCGGCGTGCAGCGAATGTTTCCTCGGCCGTGCCGGTCAATACGTGGCCATCGAGAACGATGGGACTGCGCGGGGTTTTCGCTGCGGTGAGAACATCGCCTGGTATGGCGCGCATGTCGGCGAGCGATGTGGCGTCCAGTTCCTTTTGCAAGGCAAGGCCCTGCGCTTCTGCGTTGTCCAGCGGCACCGGGCCCAGCATCCCGCCGAACGGACTTCCGCTCATCCCGACGACACGCTGGAAAAGGCCCTTGGCCAGCGGGCTTGCCTGGAGAAGCGCGACGGACATCGAGCCAGCCGACTGGCCGACGATAGTGACGTTGTCCGGATCGCCTCCGAAGCCGGCAATGTTGCGCTTCACCCACTGCAGGGCGGCGATCTGGTCCATGAGGCCATAGTTGCCCGAGCCATTGTATCCGGATTCGCGCGACAGTTCGGGGTGAGCGAGAAAGCCGAGGGGGCCGACACGATAGGCAACATTGACGCGGATTACGCCAGCTTCGGCAAGTGGCTCGCCCGAATAGTTTGCCATGCTGGCCGAACCGATGTTGAAGCCGCCGCCGTAGATCCACACGACGACGGGCAGTTTGTTCCGCTCGCCCTTGGGAGCCCAGATGTTGAGGTAGAGGCAGTCCTCGCTCGTTGCCTCGTTGCCGAAATAGTGGTTCTGGCGCGGACTGCGCAGGGGCTGCAGGCACTCCGGTGCATAGCGGTCGGCATGGAACACGCCCTGCCAGGGCGTGACTGGCTGTGGCGGCTGCCAGCGAAGTTCGCGCAAAGGCGGCGCGGCAAACGGAACGCCCAACCACGCGTCCACGCCCGAAGCAAGCGAGCGGCCCTCGATCAGGCCGCCCTCGACCTTGACAGGCTCGGCCTGCACCGCGGCAAGCGGAGCGCCTATCGCCAGCAGAAGGGACAGTGCAAAACGAATCATTTGCGGGCAACTCCCAGCTTTTCGTGGAAGAAGTCGAAAGTCGCATTGGTGGCCTTGAGGGTCGCAGCGCGCGTTTCGGCAGGGGTATGGCCGATGAAGCTGTGATCGACGCCCGGGATGTAGATGGCCGTGACCGGCACGCCGGCCTCGCGCAGGCGCGTTTCGGCAAGGTGCGACTGTGCAACCGGAACAACCTTGTCCTCTTCGCCGTGAATGAGAAGGAATGGCGGGTCCTTGGAGTCGATGTATGTCACCGGGCTGGCGGCTGCGTATTTCTCGTTGGAACAGGGCCCGTCGCAGTCGAGCAGCTTGGCGACGGCATCGTCGGCTCCGCCGGTGCGCGATGCGGCAATGGCGGCAAAATCGAATACGCCGTACCAGGTGACGGCGGCCTGGACGCAGCCATCTTCGGTCGATGCCGGGTCAAGCGTGGTCTCGTGGCAGGCCAGCGAGGTCAGCGCGGTCAGATGACCGCCGGCCGATCCTCCCCAAACGCCGACGCGCTTGGGGTCGATGCCGTACTTTTCCGCATTCTTGCGCAGGAAGCGCAAGGCAGCCTTTGCGTCCTGGAACTGCGCGGGGAATTTCGCTTCGCCCGAGAGTCTGTATTCGAGGCTCGCAACGACGAAACCTTCGGATGCGAGGCTGGCCAGCGCGGCCGGAAAATCGGCCATGGCGCCCGAATGGCGGGTGTGACCGCTGACCCATCCTCCGCCGTGAATGTACATGACCAGCGGGTGCGGACCCTTGGACGCTGGGACATAGATGTCGACAATCTGCGGCGTGAAGCCGGGAAGCTGCTGATAGGCAACGTCGCGATAGGCTTTGACGCCGCCGGGAAAGGCAACGGGCTGGACTGGGAAGCGATCTTCCAGAACGGGGGCGTCGGCGACAGGAAACTCGCGATCCTTGGCGCTTGCGGCATGGCCTGCCTGTGCGGCGAACACGATGGCTGTCGCGGCGACGAGGCCGCGGGTGCGAAACTTCATATTGATCCTCTCCCAGTCGGGTTTCAGTCTAGAAATTCAGGTTTGTGTGCGGCCTGAGCGGCCAGTCTGATGGGGGCATTGACGGCACCGTATCCGGCATAGTGGCGCCGTTCGACGAGTTCGAAGAAGATCCGCCGCGCGAAGGCGCGCGAGTAGAACTGGAAATATTCGCCGTCGGCGTCGCGATCGTAGAGGATGTCGAGTTCGGACATGCGCTCGATCAGCTCTGGATCGAGATCCCAGCGCGTGGCGAGATCGTCGTAATAATTGTCCGGGATCGAAAGGCGCGGAAGCCCCGCATCGATCGCAGCGCGCGCGGCCGCAAAAATGTCGGTGCAGGCAAAGGCGATGTGCTGCACGCCTGCGCCGAAATAATTGTGAACGAAGCGCGATGTGAGCGACTGATGGGCGAGCGAGCCGTTAAGCGTGAAGCGAACCGATCCGTCGGGCGTTTCGACGGCCTGACTTTGCACCAGGCCCATGGGATCGGCAATCTCCACCTGGGGTGTCTTGGCGACGTCGAGCAGGCCGACATAAAACAGGAGCCAGCTCAGAAACTCCTCGAACTGCATGGTTTGGGCGATGTGATCGACCCTCGACAGTGCGGGATCCGGTTCGCTCGTTTCCAGCGGATGGGGGAATTCATGCGCCCACATGGCGTCCCGCGTGCCCGCATCGACAAAGTAGAGCAGGCTCCCGCCGATCCCGCGCACGCTGGGAATCGGCCATTCGTCGGGAGCTATGGCTTGTTCGAAGCGCCGTACGCGCATCAGATCGGCCCGCTCGAGAGCGGCGCCTACATCGTCTACGGCAAGGCCGATGGCGCAAACAGATGCGCCGTGGACGATGTCGTGACTGTGGGCGAGTCCTTCCGGCTCGCAATTGATGACGAGATTGATCTCGCCCTGGTTCCAGCGAGTCACATCCTTGTTGCGATGGCGGGCGACGGGGCGAAAGCCGAGAGGTCGAAGCATCGCCCCAAGCGCTTCGGCTTCCTTGTGGCTTGCGGCAAACTCGATGAATTCGACCCCGCGCGATCCGACCCGCGGCGGCAGGGCCGAACTGGAATTGGAGGGGCGCCCAATGCCCCCTTCGAGAAGGCGTAGTGAGCGATAGCCGTCCAGGGCTACGCCGCTTGCCGATCCGGCACGGAACCGGTCATTGAAGATCTCGAGGCTCCAGTAGCCCTGGTAGCCGATCCGTCTGATCGCATCGGCCCAGTCGTCCAGCGGGAAATCGCCTTGTCCCGGCATGCAGCGGAAGTGCCGGCTCCAGCTGAGCAGGTCCATGTCGAGGACGGGCGCATCCGCGACCTGGACTATGAACAGCTTTTCGGGGCGAATATCGCCGATACTGCTCGAGGGGATCTGCCGGGAGAGCGAATGAAAGCTGTCCAGGACAAGGCCGAGTGCAGGGTGATCGACGTCACGGACAAGCGCCCATGCATCGCGATGATCGTTGACGTGCTTGCCCCAGGCCAGCGCTTCGTAGCCGATCCTGAGCCCGCGCGCCGCAGCGCGCTCACCGGCTTCGTTGAGGTCGGCCAGGATCTGGCCGCGATCTCCAGAAGCAAGTGGAGAGCAGCTTGAACAGACAAGGAGCAGGTCGGTTCCGAGTTCCTCCATAACGTCGAACTTGCGTTCAAGACGGTCGAAAGCGCGCCGACGTTGGTCCTGCGGCAGCCCTTCAAGGTCGCGAAAGGGCTGGAACATCGTGCATGCCAGGCCAAGGTCGCACATCAGTCCGGCGATCTCGCGTGCGGAGAGGTGCGAGGAAAGCAGATCGTTCTCGAAAATCTCCGCACCGGTAAATCCGGCGTTGGCAATGGCCAGCAATTTGGCATCGAGCGAACCGCTGATGGAAACGGTCGCGATTGAGGTTTTCATGCCCACATCCTCATCAGATGCCGGACTCGTCCGTCCGGTCCAACTGGCTTCTAACACCAGTTCCCGATTGACAAAAGGACAAATGTTAGGAACTAGTTCGTTCCATAAAAATCGGAGAGTGGGTTGGTAGCTACCCTGAAGACGCTGGGCACTTTTGCCGCTAACGATCGTGCGAACGCGCGCGATCCTGCGCGCCTCGGGGTAGTTGAAGGAGTCCTATCGGTGACAAAGCCTGCCAAGCCTGCGCGCCGTTCGCACGCCGAAGCACGCGAACAGGCAATCAACCAGATTATCGACATCGCGACTGAGGAATTCGTCGAGAAGGGGCTGGCCGGGGCACGGATCGATGAGATCGCGGGCAAGGCCACCAAGCGCAAGATCTACTATTATTTCGGCGGCAAGGACGAGCTTTACCGCGCCGTGCTGGAGCGCGCATACCGCCGTGTTCGCGACAGCGAGAGCGGGGTGGACATCGAGGCCGGAAGCGCCGTCGACGCGCTGCGCCGTCTTATCGAACATGACGTGAGATACCACTCGCAGCACCCCGAATTGGTGCGGCTGGTGATGAACGAGAACATCCATCGCGCCGAACATCTGAAGCAGATCGAAGATCTGCCCACGGGCAATCGACGGGTCATCGAGATCCTCGCCGCGATCATCGCACGCGGAGAAGCGGAGGGTTCATTCCGTCCCGGTCTCGATCCCATCGAGCTGCACATGAACATGACCGCCCTGAGTTTCTACAACGTCTCCAACCAGTTCACCTTCTCGCACAACTTCGGTGTCGACATGTCGAGCCCCGAAGCCGTCGATCGCCGGGCGAGCCAGGTTGCGGACATCATTATTGCCTGGGTGACGCGCAAGGACTGATGGAGGCCGGCCTTACAGGCCAATCGCCGGCGTCCTCACGCAAACTTCAGGCCAGGTTTTTGGAGAGGACAATGGTTGCAAGCCCCATCCCAGCGCCGACAGGCGCGCCCGGTGCGCTCCCGGATCGCTGGACATTACATGCCTTTTCGATCGTGGCTCTGTGTTTCGCGATCAACATGGCCGACGGGATCGACGTGACGATCCTTTCCTTCATCGCGCCGCGGATTCAGGATGACTGGAAGATCGGCGCCGATGTCATGGGCAATCTGTTCAGCGCCGGGTTGCTGGGCATGGCCATCGGCGGAATGGGCATCGCACCCATGGCCGACCGCTTCGGACGCCGCCGTATCATCCTCATTGCACTGGGCCTCATGTCAGGCGGAATGCTGGCAAGCGGGCTAGTCAGTCAGGTTGTCGAACTGCTCGTACTGCGCGTGATCGTGGGGGCAGGGATCGGCACGGTTCTTGCCTCGATGGCAGCACTCGCGGCCGAGCGGGCACCTGCACACCATGCCAACCTCGCCGTAGGCATTGTCCAGGCAGGCTATCCCTTCGCAGCTGTATTTACGGGCCTGGTCGTTGCGCAGCTGCTCCCGATCATGGACTGGCAGCATATCCTCGCCGGAGCGGGCGTTCTCACCCTTGTACTCTTGCCGATGGCTTTCCGGCTGCTCGATGAGGATGTTGTCGCCAGATCCGGCGGCGTCCCGGCCGGCAACCGCGTGGCGGCCTTGTTCCAGCCCGCCTTCCGCATGCGGACCCTCGCGCTCTGGGGTGCGGTTTTTTCCGGCCTGATGGTCCTCTATTTTATCGTGAGCTGGATACCCAAGCTCTCCATCGAGGCCGGGCTCTCGGAGACGAACGGCATCTATGCCGGCGCGCTTTACAACCTGGGGGCATTCGTCGGGACCAGCGCGATGAGCGTTCTTGCAGTTCGGGTGCCTCTGGGAAGGCTCGTCCCCATCATGCTGCTGGGTGCGGGCGTGGCGATGCTGATATTCGGATCCATCGAAATGTCGGTGGCAATGACGCTTTTCGTCGCCTTTCTCATCGGAGTCCTGCTCCAGGGCGGCTATAATGGCGTGTGGCCGCTCGCCGCATCGGTCTATCCGGGAGAATTTCGCGCAACGGGTATTGGCTGGGCGATCGGCATCGGCCGCAGCGGGGCGATTATCGGCCCTCTGCTCGGCGGCTATCTCCTTGCTGCGCAAGTATCTCTGCCCGTCCTGTTCGCAAGCTATTGCGTGCCGCTGCTGGCGTGTTCGGCGTGTGTATTGGCTGTCAGTCGATTTTCGCGGGCCAAGCGCCACTAAGAAATTGACAGGAACTAGTTCGTACCATAAATGTGATTCCCGGAAGCCGGGCAGAATACCGGCATGGGAGGATGAACATGCGAATGATTGGCTCGCGTCTAGCGATTTCGGCGTCCTTGCTCTCGGTGAGCGTCGCCTTGTCTACACCGGCATGGTCCCAGGCTGCTGATGCGCAGGAAGCGGACGATCAAAACTACGCCGATGAGATTATCGTAACCGGCTCGCTTATTCGCAGGCCGAACAATACCGCCGTCAGCCCGATCGTCACTGTGGGCACCGAAACCATCAAGGAATCGGGTAACGTCAACCTCAACGATGCCCTGAACCAGTTTCCGAGCTTCACGACCTCGGGTAACGCTGCAACCGGCGGACAGGGCACGGGCGGGCGCGCCACCATCAATCTCCACGGGCTGGGATCGAACCGCAATCTCGTGCTGCTCGATGGCAAGCGCCTGCCGCTATCCGACATCTCCGGCAACGTCGATACGAACATCATTCCTGAATCGATTATCGGCGGGATCGACGTAATTACCGGCGGCGCCTCGGCCGTCTACGGTTCGGATGCCATGTCCGGTGTGGTCAACTTCAAGACGCTCCAGGGCTTCGAGGGCGTCAAGGTCGATTCCCAATACAATATCAGCGAACGCGGCGATGGCGCCAAGTTCAATACGTCCCTGGCCTTCGGCAGCAAGTTCGCGCAAGGTCGTGGCAGCGTACTTGCGGCCTTCAGCTATACCAAGCAGGATCCGATCCAGGGCAGCGAACGTGAATTCTTCCACGACAAGGTGCCTTCGTCCTTCCTTGGCTATGGTACCTTCATTCCCAGCGCGACGAATGCGCCCGATGCCGGTGTTGTGAACGCTATTTTCAGCGGATATGGCGTTACCGGAACGATCAACCCCCTGGATCGTCTGGGATACAACGACAACGGAACCCTGTTCGTCCAGAATGGTGGCCAGAACTATCTCGGGCCCACGGATGGCAATGGCTATGCCGTGTTCGGCGGCAACGTGAGAATGCCGGTCGGCCAGCAATTGCAGGTCCTGAACTCGCTCAAGCGCAAGACCGCGTTCGTCAAGGCCGATTACGAGGTGACCCCCGATATCACGGCATATGGCCAGTTCCTCTATGTCGACTTGACCGTGAATACAGCCAGCGGCGGAAGTCTGACCCAGTTCCCCACGCTGACTTCCATTCCCGTCACCAATCCCTTCATTCCGACTGACCTTGCAACGATCCTCGCCTCCCGGCCCGATGCGACGGCGCCGATCGCCTGGAACGGACGTTACGTTGGGGTGCCTTACAAGAACTGGGACGAGAATTTCATCGTCCAGCAGTACATGGCGGGCCTGCGGGGCGGCATAGTCGATGGCTGGTCGTTCGACGTCTATGCGTCATACGATGAATCAAAGCACAATCAGACCATGCACAATGCCGTGCTCAAGTCGCGGGTACAGACCTTGCTCAACGCGGCAGACGGTGGGGCCTCGATCTGCGAAGGCGGCTTCAATCCCTTCGGCGATGCCAATGCCCGATCGCTCTCGGCTGAATGCCAAGCCTACATCACCAAGGATGCCCGCAGCGTCGAGAATTTGACCCAGACGCAGGTGCAGGGCCAGCTCAATGGCAGCCTCTTCGACCTGGGCGCCGGTCCGGCCCAGATCGCGCTGGTGGCTAACTATCGCAGGAATACCTATTCTTTCTCTCCGGACTCCGATCTGACTGCCTTGAGCGGCTTTGCTCCCGGCGGTAACATCGAAGGTGTCGTGAATACGCAGCCGCTGGCCAAGACCGGCATTTCGGTCAAGGAAATCGCCGCGCAGGTCGATATCCCGCTGATTTCGGACAAGCCCTTCGTTCGCGAGCTGGCGATCGGTGCGGCAGGCCGTATTTCCGACTATTCATCGACCGGGTCGGTCAAGAGCTACGAGTTCGATGCCCGCTGGCGCCCGATCGAGTCACTGCTCATCCGAGGTGGTTTCCAGCGTGCGGTGCGTGCGCCCAATATCGGCGAACTCTATTCGCCGCAGCAAGGCGCGCAGCTGGTGATCGGCACGCCTCCCGGCGGGCTTGGCGACCCCTGTGACGTGCGCTCGACTGCCCGCACCGGTTCCAGCGGCGCGCAGGTGTCGGATCTGTGCGTCGCACTGGGCGTCCCGGCTGCGGCCATAGGAAGCTATCAGTTCCCGACCACCGCCACCGGCCAGGCAACATCGGGCAATCTCGATCTGACGCCCGAAAGCGCCAATACCTTCAATGTCGGCGCGGTGTTCAATTCGCCTGCCGTCGGCGGCATCTTCGGCGACTTCTCGGTGTCTGTCGATTACTACAACATCAAGATCAAGAACGTCATTTCGCCGGTTCCCGGGCTTACCGTTCTTTCCAAGTGCTTCAATCTGGACGGCAGCAATCCGGGCTACAGTGCTTCCAACGAGTATTGCCAGCTGGTCTCGCGGGACAACTCCGGGCAGATCCTGCAGATCTCGACGCCTTATCTCAATCTGGGCGCATTGAAGACCGACGGCGTTGAAGCCCAGATCCACTGGGGTGTCCCGGCGGGCTTCCTGGCGGAATCGGGCAAGCTATACGTCGACTCTGCCATCGGCTGGCTCCACAATTACAAGGTGCAGTTGCTGCCGGGGGCGCCGTTCCTCGATTATACCGGCATCTCCAACGGTGGCGCGGGTCCCAACAGCGTTCCTCCGCGCGCGACGCCGAAGTGGAAGGCGTTGACGACTTTCGGCTACAAGTCGGACGTCCTGGGCGTGGGTCTGCGCTGGCGCTATCAGGGCTCGCTCAAGGATACCAGCTACGTCCTTACGCCGAACAACGTCCAGGTAGGCGTGAAGTCCTACAACCTCTGGGACATGTTCGCGAACGTGAAGGTGAACAATCGCCTGGAATTCCGCGCGGGCGTAAACAACCTGTTCGATAAGGGGCTTCCCTATGTCGCCAGCTCGCAGATTTCGACCGACCCTGCCCTTTACGATCTGGTCGGTCGTTCATTCTACATGGGCGCAAGGGTCACGTTCTAATACCGGAAATCACAAGGGGGCGTCGCGATGGCGCCCCCGGCTTTGCAAGGAATGACGATGTTGAAATGCGGTCTTGTCGGTCGAGCGATCCTGTCTTCCAGCTCGCCGAGACTGCATGAAGGCGAAGCGCGGGCGCAGGGAATTCCGCTCAGCTACGAGCTGTTCGATTTCACCGAACGTCAGCTGGACGACGCCGAGTTGGGCCCCCTGCTGCGCCGCCTTGCTGCGGACGGCTATTCCGGTGTCAATGTTACCTTTCCGTTCAAGCAGGCCGTCATGCCTTTGCTGGACGAGCTGGCTGAGTGCGCGCAAACGGTCGGGGCTGTGAATACCGTTGCGATGCGGGAAGGACGGCTGATCGGCTATAACACGGACAAGACAGGCTTCCAGGAAGGTTTCAGCGAAGGGCTCCCGGGCGTTTCGCTTTCCCGCGTTCTGCAGCTTGGTGCGGGCGGCGCCGGTTCGGCGGTGGCCAATGCCTTGCTGTCGCTGGGCACCGGAATTCTCGAGATCGCCGATATCGATCTGCAGCGGGCGCAAGTCCTCGCTCAAAGACTGGCTGAATTCTATGGTCCCGATAGAGTTGTGGCCCGCGAGCTTCACGGGATCGATACGGGGAAAGTCGATGGTATCGTCAACACAACGCCGATGGGCATGGCGGCCAATCCCCGTTCCGCGATAGCCCCAGAACTGATCGAAGCGCGCCACTGGGTCGCTGACATCGTCTATTTCCCCATCGAAACCGAGATGCTGCGGATTGCGAAGGGAAAAGGCTGCAGGGTTCTTGACGGCAGCGGAATGGTGATTGGCCAGGCGGCGCTGGCTTTTGAGATCTTCACGGGCGAAAAGGCTGACAAGAAGCGTATGCGCGCGAGTTTCGAAGCAGGCTGATCGGCGCGTATCCTGGCGTTGCGGCTTGTGTCGTCCCAAGGCAGATGCATCGCTGGACCTTTATTTCCTCCGGTCCGGCGATGCATCTGCAGAATAGCGCTTACAGGCCAAGCTTGAGGGCATCGACCGTGAACTTGGCACCGAAGATCAGCGCGTCCTTCGTCGGACTGCCGCGAAACGGATCGCCTGTCCGATCCGGGTTGTGGATGTACTGGATATTGGGTGACAGGCGGATCGCGGCGCCGATCTGCGCGCTGTAGGACAGTTCCATCATGACCTGATGGCGCGAGACATTGCCGCTGCCGCCCGCTGCCAGATCGGCGGCTTGCATGCGTTGCATCGCCAGGTTGCTGAAGCGCTGGTCGCTGATCATGAAGCCTACGCTGTCCTCGCCGCGCCCCGGGAAGGTTCCGGTCTGGACCAGGCCAAGATCGAAGAAGCGGCTTTCCTCGACGCGGCCGGACAGGTTGGTCATGGCAACCCCGTAGATGCTCAGTCCACGCTTCGATGTCGGATCGGGGCGGGTGAGTTGCTGCTCGAAACGGAAATAGAGGCCCGAGCGGCCATTGCGGACCTGCGCCGGTCTGCCGCTGAGGATGGCAAGGCCGCCTGTGTCGTCGCGCAGCGGGTCGTCGTAGTCGCCCTTGTCGACCCAGCCGCCGAGGATGTAGCGGAACGGCAGCCGCGCCGCCTCGCCGCTTTCGTAGCTCAATTCCCATGGTACGATGACGCCGGTCGCGTTGCCGATGCCGAAATCGGTGCCGTGGTCGCTTGCCTGCTTGCGGTCGGGGTTCACTTCATAGGCCCCGACATGCGCGTAGACATGGTCCGTAAGCTGCGCCTTGGCATGGATCATCCAGCTCGACGCCGGGAAATAGGTGAAATTGCTGTTCTTGAAAACGAATGTCGGATTTCCGCAGCCCGAGTTTCCCTGGAACTGGCAGTAGAGCGGCGAATTGAGGAAATGGATGTTGGCCTGGCTGCGGCCAGCCTCGACCACGAGACGGTCTCCGAACAGGTGCTGTTCCCAGGTCAGGATCGCGAGATGGGTGTTCTGAGTGCCCCAGATCTCCTGCACCGAAGTATTGTTTCCGATCGCAAGCGCCGAAAGGCTTTTGCCATGACGATTGGTCACGGCAACATGGAGCGTGCCGCCGTCGATTCCGGCGATGCGGTCCATGTCGAAATCGACCCCGGCATAGACCTGTCCGGCGTAAGCGGCATCCTTGCGCAGACCTCCGCTGACATTGGCCGCCGCTTCGCCGGTGTAGTTGAGCGTCAGGGTGATGCCTTGATCGGAGAGCGGCTGGAAGGGCTGCGGTTGCTGCGCAGGAGGGCGCGCGGAGGGCGCTGTGTTGTCCAGCTCCCCTTCGTCCTGCGATTGTGCCCGGGCGGCCAGCGGTGCGGCGGCGATGGACAAGGCGAGGGCGGTTGCGCCTGCCAGGGCGGCGCGCTTGGTCGATAATGACGGCATTGGGTTATCCTTTTCGGATGCTCTTTTCTTCTTGTTGTCTCGGGGCCGATCAGGCCGTGGCCGCTGCCACCGGCGGGCGTTTGAGCAGCCCGACCAGTATGGCGCTGATCAGCGTGCCTGCGACGATTGCGATGGCGTAAGTCGCAAGGTGCGTAACGGCGCCCGGAATGGGCAGCACGAAGATGCCGCCGTGGGGGACCTTGAGTTCCACGCCGGCCGCCATCGAGATCGCCCCGGCTGTGGCCGAACCGGCCATCAGCGATGGGATGACCCGCAGCGGATCACGCGCAGCGAAGGGGATCGCGCCCTCGGTGATATAGGCCAGGCCCAGCGCTGCGGCCGCGCCGCCCGCCTCGCGCTCTTCAAGGGTGAAGCGGCTGCGGAACAGGCGCGTCGCCAGCGCAACGGCGAGAGGCGGGGTCATGCCGGCGGCCATCGTTGCGGCCATCGGGGTGTAGACGTTGCTGGCAATCAGGCCGACAGAGAAGGCATAGGCGGCCTTGTTGACCGGACCGCCCATGTCGAAGGCCGACATCGCGCCCAGGATCATGCCCAGCAGCAATGCACTGGATCCCTGCATCGAACGCAGCCATTCGGTGAGGAAGGCCAGCACCGCAGCCACGGGCGTGCCGATCGCGTAGACCATCAGCAGGCCTGTCAGCAGCGTACCCAGCAGCGGCAGGATCAGGACCGGCTTGAGCCCCTGCAGGTTCTTGGGCAGGCGGATCAGGCGGTTGAGATATTCGACGCCGTAGCCGGCGATGAAGCCCGCGGCGATGCCGCCCAGAAACCCGGCGCCGATCTGCGCGGCAAGCATCCCGCCCACCATGCCCGGGGCAATGCCCGGACGGTCGGCGATGGAAAAGGCGATGTAGCCGGCAAGTGCCGGAACGATGAGAGCGAAGGCACCCTGCGCGCCGATCTGGAACAGCGTGTGGGCCAGCGTGCCCGAGGCCGCATCGGCACTGGCCCCGATGCCGCCGAGGGCAAAGGCGATGGCAATCAGCAGGCCGCCTGCGACCACAAAGGGAAGCATGAAGGATACGCCGGTCATCAGGTGTTTGTACGGCCCGGCCCGCTCCTTCTGTCCCGCGGGCGCCTTATCGCCAGTACCAGTGATGGCATCGCCGCCCTGGACTTTCGCTTCGGCCAGTGCCCGCTCGATCAGCTTGGCGCCGCCGGAGATCGCGGGCTTGGTGCTCGACGCGAAGACGCGCTTGCCGGCGAACCGCGCCCGATCGACTTCGCGGTCGGCGGCGATCATCACGACATCCGCCGCAGCGATTTCCTCGGCAGTGAGCGGCGTGCCCGCACCCACCGAACCCTGCGTTTCGACGCGGATCGGGTAGCCGAGCTGGCGGGCGCCTTCGGTCAGCCCTTCGGCGGCCATGAAGGTATGGGCAATGCCGGTCGGGCAGGAGGTGATCGCGACGATGCGCGGGACGGTCGGATCGGCGCCTGCATCGTCGGCTTGCCCGGCATCGTCGAAGACCAGTGCGGAGGCCGGATCGGCCAACACGGCTTCCAGGGTCATGTGGCGGTCGGCTCGATGGGCAAGCGCTTCGTCGGCTACCTCGTCGGCGACCAGCAGCAGCCTTGTGCCTGAAATTGCCGTGTCGTCACCGAGTGGATTGAGCACGCCCTGTTCGGTGCGCACTTCGATTTCGATGTCGCGGCCTTCGGTGCGGGCCGCGAGGCGCAGCGCTTCGCCTGCCAGCACGCCCTGCACGGACGAGGGGCCCGCCTCTACGATTGCGAAGACCTTTTTCATCATGCCTCTCCTGCCGTCTTTTGCGCGGCTGTTGGAACTGGGGTTACGCTCACTTCGTCGGCCAGTGCGGCCACACTGGCGAGTGCGGGCAGGTTCGGGCCAGCCATGCCGAGCTTGGCAACGGCAAACGCCGTGGCGAGGCGTGCAGTGCGTTCCAGCGGCGCCTGTTCGAGCAGGGCTGCCGCGATCCCGGCCACCATGGCATCACCGGCACCGACCGTGCTGGCCAACTCACCGATGGCGAGACGTGCGGTGAGCGCACCTTCGCCAGACACGAACAGCGCTCCCTCCTCGCCCATCGAGATGACGACCAGTTCGATGCCGCTGCTGCGCAACGTGCCTGCAGCCGCAACCAGATCCGGCAGATCCGGTAGATCGCGGCCCAGCAATTGTGCGAGTTCGTCGCGATTGGGCTTGACCACATGGGGCGGCTGCGCGGCCTCGAGCGCACACTTGAGCGGCAGGCCGCTGGTGTCGAGAATCAAGCGGCATCCGCGTGCATGCAGGCGTTCCATGAGCGTGGCGTAAGTATCTGGCGGGCAGCCGGGGGGAAGGCTGCCCGCCAGCACGACGAGGTCGCCTTCGCGGGCCGCGTCGCAGATAGTGGCGGTGACCATCTCGGCCCGGCCGGCATCGACCGCCAGGCCGTCGAGATTGATGTCGGTGGTGCCTGCAGGATCCACCAGCTTGAGATTGACCCGGGTGGCGCCGGCAATGCGGATGAAGCGATCCTCGATGCCCTTGGCGGCAAACAGCGCGTCGAAGGGTGCCGCATTGTCGCTTCCCAGCAAACCGTAGGCGGAAACGCCGACGCCCCAGTCAGCCAGGCAACTGGCGACGTTGACGCCTTTGCCGCCGGCGTTCTGACGCACGGCGTGGGCGCGGTGGACTGCGCCCGGCTCCAGCCGGTCGAGCGTGACGGTCTGGTCGATGGCCGGGTTGAAGGTGACAGTGAGAGTGCGCATCAGATGGCCTTTCCATCGAGCGCGCGCACTTGCGCCGCGCCGTCCATTTCCAGCGCCTGGGCGGCCAGTCTGTTCAGTTCGCCGCGGTCGCAGCCCCGCAGCCTTGCCTTCACGGCCGGGATGTCGCGCGGGGTCATCGACAGCTCGTCGACGCCGAGACCGACCAGCAGCGCAGCACCGAACGGGTCGCCGGCGATGCCGCCGCATACGCCGACCCAGCGGTCATGGGTCCTGGCGCCCTCGACCGTCGCGGCAATCATGCGCAGCACCGCCGGGTGGAGGCTGTCGGCCTCGCCGGCGAGTTCCGGGTTCTGGCGGTCGATTGCGAGTGTGTACTGGGTCAGGTCGTTGGTGCCGATGGAGAAGAAGTCGGCGTGGGCTGCGAGCTGGGCGGCCTGCACCGCCGCTGCCGGAACCTCGATCATGATGCCGATCGGCACTTGCGGCGCATCCAGCTCGGCGCGGACGGCTTCGCAGCGCTTGCGCAAGGCAAGCAGTTCGTGCGCCGATGTGATCATCGGAAACATGATCGAGAGCTTTCCGCCTTCCTTGGCGGCCCGGTAAAGCGCGCGCAGCTGCGGCTCGAGCAGATCGTGGCGGCGCAGCAGCAGGCGGGCGCCGCGCACGCCGAGGAAGGGGTTCTCTTCAACCGGCAGTTCGAGGTGGGGCACCTGCTTGTCCCCGCCGATGTCGAGCGCGCGCACGATCAGCGGGCGCTCTTCGTTTCCGGCGGAAAGCGCATCGATCATCGCGCGGTAGACGGCAAATTGCTCGTCCTCCCCGGGAGTGTTGCCGCTTTCGAGGAAAAGGAACTCGGTTCGCATTAGCCCCACGCCTTCGCCGCCCTGCGCCAGTGCGAAGCCGACCTGGTCCGGGCGGTTGACGTTGGCTGCGATTTCCACCCGGTGACCGTCGCGGGTCACGGCAGGCTGGCCGCGTTCTTCTTCCTCGGCGACGCGCTGTGCGGTGAGGTCCGCGATCCAGCCACGCGCGGAGGCAAGGTCTTTTTCGGATGGATCGAGCCAGACGCGGCCGCCGTCGCCATCGACGATGGCCGTCGTGCCGGACGCCGCTGCCAGCAGGTCGGCCCCGCCTGCCACGACCGAGGGCAGGCCCAGTGTACGTGCAAGGATCGCGCTGTGCGATGTCGGTCCGCCCAGTGCGGTGGCGATGCCGGCGACCCTTGCGGTATCGAGCGTGGCGGTATCGGATGGAGACAGATCGGGGGCCACAAGGATGCAGGGTTCTTCGGGCAGGTCCGCGAGCGTGCCGGTGACGAGACCGGGGTCGATCTCGGCAAGGACCCGGCGGCCAACGTCCGTGAGGTCAGCGGCGCGTGCAGCCAGAACCGGATTGCCGAGCGCCGACAGCTTGCCGGCGATGCGCTGTACGGCCTGATGCCAGGACCAGGCAACGCCGTGCCCTTCGACCATGAGCTGGCAGGTCAGGGTTATGATGTCGGTGTCTTCGAGCAGTTCGGTCTGCGCCTTGAAGATGGCGGCTTCCGAAGCACCCAGGCGGCGCGTGGTGTCGTCGATCAGCGCCTTCATCTGCGCACGGGTGCGCACCAGGGCCTCGTTCAGCATCGCGCCCCCGTTCACGAGATCAACCGGCACATCTGGGACGGACAGTTCGGCTGCCGACAGCACGTGGATCGGTCCGATCGCGAGGCCCGGGCTGGCGGCAACGCCGGCGATCATGCGCGGGCTGCCCACCGGCGTCCAGCAGCGCACGGGGGTCTTGCGCTTCTCGGCGGCGCGGGCGGCGTCTTCCTTTTCGCGTGCGGAGAGGCTCCGGACGGTGGCGACGAACTTCTCGAGCGCGCCTTGCGCGGCGGGGCCCTCGGCCGAGAACGTGATCTCGTCACCGCAGCGCAGGCCAAGCTGGAGCAGCGCTACGAGATTGCGCGGATCGGCGCTTTCCTCACCGTGACGGACACGCAGGCGCACGGCGCTGGCGCGGGCGGCTTCCACCCATGTCGATGCAGGCCGGGCGTGGAGCCCGGTCGGATAGTCGACGATCCACGCTGCGGTATGGGCAAGGTCCTCGGCAGGGGCAGAAGGGGCGGCGGGGGTTCCATCCTCGAGCAGGGCGCGCGAGAACTCGGCGGGGTCGTCGGTCGCGATCAGGACCTGCAGGCGTTCCTCGTCCTGGATGAGACGGGTGAGCCTGCGCAGGATGGTGATGTGGCTGTCAGAGTTGGCGGCGATGCCGACGACGATATGGGCGCGCTGTCCCGGGTTCCAGTCGATGCCCTCGCGAAGCTGGAGGATGGCGATCCCGTCATTGCGCACCAGTCCCTTGTCTTCACCCAGTCCGTGGGGGATCGCGACACCGGAGCCGAGGAATGTGTTCGCCACGGCTTCGCGGCGCACCATGCTTTCCTCGTATCCGGGCGCAACACAGCCTGCAGCGACCAGAAGTTGGCCGACCTGGCGAATCGCATCGGTCTTGTCGGTGGCGCTGGCATCGATCCGGACGAGATCGGCTGCGTGCGACGCGGGAATGGCGTCTGCGAGCATGATGGTTCCTCTCCTCTTGCTGCATTGAGAAAACGATTTCTCATAGAATTTGTCAAGAGGGGTTGCGATTTTCAGCCAGAATGAGGCATAGTCTTACCAGTTGAGAGGGCGATTGCCGTAATTATAAGAGAACGATTTCTCATGGCAGTAGGTATCAAGGACGTGGCAAAAGTTGCCGGAGTTTCTCCGGCCACGGTATCCCGAGTCCTGGCAGGACGCACAGTCGATGCGGAGATGTCGGAGCGTGTGCTCGCCGCGGTCAAGTCCACGGGATATCGCCCTAACCTTGCTGCGCGGCGGCTGCGTTCGCAGCATACCAATACGATCGGTCTGGTCGTGGCCGATATCCGCAACCCGTTTTTCACGGCCGTATCGCGCGCCGTCGAAAGCCTTGCCGCTGCGCGTGGCCTGCGGGTGATTCTCTGCAATACCGATGAGGATCCCGAAAAGGAGGCCGCTTATCTCGACCTCCTGCACGAGGAGCGCGTGTCGGGTGTGATCCTCGCCCCGACTCGCCAGCGGGTCGCCGCGGCGGGACAACCGGAACTGGATTACCCAGTCGTTCTCATCGACCGCTCGACACCCGATGGAGAGTTCGACAGCGTCGTGCTCGACAATGCGCGCATGGCCGAAGTTCTTGTCGAGCACGTGCATGCGCAGGGACATCGGCGTGTTACAGGTCTGTTCGGTGCATCCAGTTCCACCGGCATTGAGCGAAGGGAAGGTTTCCGCAAGGCGGCTGAGCGTCTGGGGCTGGATGCAGATGCCGTGGCCGTGCCGCATGCACCGCAAGCAGCGGCACAGGCGATTGCGGACTTGCTGGAGTCCAACAAGCGGCCCGATGCGCTGATTGCCAGCAACGGCGTAATGTTGCTGAATGTCTTGCGGGCCCTGCGCGATCTTGGTCTGGAAGTACCCCGCGACATTGCCCTGGCCGGTTTCGACAACAACGACTGGATGGAGTTCGTCGGTGGCGGGATCAGCGTGATAGAGCAGCCGGTCGAGGAGATCGGACGCACGGCCATGACCATGCTGCTGGATCGCCTCGACCACCCCGATGCTCCCGCGCGCAAGGTCGTGCTGGGCGGGCGGTTGGTTGCCCGCGGGTCGAGCCTGCGCGCTGGCTCGGAGTGCGGTGTGGCCGGGGCATGAGCTTGCTGGAACGCACCAGCATCGGCCGTGATACGCGCCTGTGCATGTCGCTGTCGGGACGACCGGGCAATGCCGGGTCGCGCCTGCACAACTGGCTCTATGGCCATTACGGTCTGGATTGCGTCTACAAGTCTTTCTCCACGAGCGACATTGCCGCGGCGGTCGGCGGCATACGGGCACTGGGGATACGGGGCTGCGCGGTTTCAATGCCGTTCAAGGAGGCCGTCATCCCGATGCTCGACGGGCTTGAGGCATCGGCCCGGGCCATCGACAGCGTCAACACGATCGTCAACGACGACGGCGTGCTCACCGGCTACAATACCGACTACGTGGCCGTCCGCGACCTGCTCACTCGTCGCGGGATCGACCCGGCGATGCCGTTCCTGCTGCGCGGGAGCGGCGGCATGGCAAAGGCGGTGATCGCCGCCCTTCGCGACTCCGGCTTCTCGTGCGGCACGATCGTCGCGCGAAATCGCCAGAACGGACCGGCGCTCGCCGCCCAGTACGGATTCGATTGGCGAGAAGACATGCCCGCATCAGGCGCGCCGCTGCTCATCAACGTTACCCCGCTCGGAATGGAAGGGGCCGAGGCGGACCGCCTCGCCTTCCCCGCAGGGCAGATCGAGGCCTGCGAGATCGCCTTCGACGTGGTTGCCCAGCCCGCGGACACACCTTTCATGCGCGCCGCGCAGGCAGCAGGGAAAATGACGATCTCTGGCGCGGAAGTGATCGTGCTGCAGGCGATTGAGCAGTTCGTGCTTTATACAGGCGTGCGACCGGACGCGAAAGCAGTGGCGCGGGCCGCCGCTTTCGCCCATGGCGACGAAGTTGCGGAAAAGCTGCGAGAGGCCTAACCGCCCCCCAGTTTTTACTGGGTACCCAATGACTGGCGCCGATCCGGGGCGTGCAAGGCGAAGGACAACGATGCAACCGATCACACTGACCCGCTTCCTCATCGAGCAACAGCGCCGCGAGGACAGCGCCTGCCCTGCAGAACTGCGCCTTCTGATCGAAACGGTCGCGCGGGCCTGCAAGACGATCGCCCATGCCATTTCCAAGGGCGCGCTCGGCGATGTGCTGGGCAGCCTTGGCTCGGAAAACATCCAGGGCGAAGTGCAGAAGAAGCTCGATGTGATCGCCAACGAGATCCTGCTGGATGCCAATGAATGGGGCGGGCATCTGGCCGGCATGGCCTCGGAAGAGATGGAAACGATCCATCCCATTCCCAACCGCTTTCCCAAGGGCGAATACCTGCTGCTGTTCGATCCGATCGATGGCTCCAGCAACATCGACGTCGACCTGTCGGTGGGCACGATCTTTTCGGTTCTGCGCGCGCCGGAGAACTCGGCGGGCCGCGATGTGATCGAGGAAGATTTCCTGCAGCCCGGTCGGCACCAGGTCGCTGCCGGATATGCGATCTATGGGCCGCAGACGCTGCTGGTCCTCACCTTGGGTAATGGTGTCTACGAATTCACGCTGGACCGTGAAATGGGTGCCTGGCGCATGACCGACGGGCCGCTGCAGATCCCGTCAGGTACGAAGGAAGTGGCGATCAACATGGCCCGGCGCGAGCAGTGGTCGCCCGAAGTCCGCCGTTACATCGACGACCGCGTGGGCTGTGAGGCCGGACCTTTGGCTGGGCAGTACAACATGCGCTGGACGGCATCGATGGTCGCGGACATTCACCGTATTCTCAAGCGGGGCGGGGTGTTTCTCTACCCGGCCGATCATCGCCAGCCGGGCAAGGCCCGCCTGCGCCTGCTCTATGAGGCCAATCCGATGAGCATGCTGATCGAACAGGCTGGTGGCCGGTCGAGTGATGGCGCGACCTCCATCCTCGATGCCCGGCCGACCAGCCTGCACCAGCGTATCGGCGTGGCCCTTGGCGATCCGGAAGAAATCGCCGCGCTGCTTTCCCAAGTCGCATGAAGGCGAGCGCGCGGGCCGAGAAGGTCCGGTGCATCGCCAACTGGCGGCTTGCTGGAACGCTCGACCTCAAGAAGCGGTTCTAGGCGGCATCGCCTAAGTCGGTTGCGGCAGGGTCGTTGGCCTTGCCTTGCCAGGTACCGCCCAGCGCGCGGAAAAGGTCTACCTGCGCCTGGGCCACGCCTTGAGAGGCCTGTGCATAGGCGGCTTCGGACCGGGCGAGGGTGCGCTGCGCATCGAGGACGTCGAGGGCGTCGATCTGGCCGCGGCTTTGACGCGCGATGCTCACTTGCGCGGCGCGGTCCGCGGCTTCCCGGGCCGATGCCAGTTGTTCCTTGCGCAGCAGGGCATTGCGGTAGGCGGAGAGCGCCGTCTCGGTTTCTTCCAGGGCCCGCAGGACGCTACCGTCGAAGGCGGCAAGGTCTGCCTTGGTATCGGCCTTCGCTTCGCCAATCCGGGCGCGGATCGCTTCCTGGTTGGGGAAGGCCCAGGAGATCAGCGGTCCCAGCAGCCAGCGCAGAGGTCCTCCCGCGAAGATGTCGGTCGCACCTACGGCAGTGGTGCCGACCGATCCACCCAGCGTGATGCGCGGGTAGAGATCGGCTGTCGCGACGCCGATGCGCGCGGTGTCGGCAGCGAGACGGCGCTCTGCCGCCCTGACGTCGGGACGTCGGGCGAGCAGGGCCCGGCCATCGCCGACCGGGATAGGCTGTCGGACATCGGGCGTCTTGGTGCGTTCGCGCGCCGCCTCCGGCAGGTCCTGCGGGGTCTTGCCGGTGAGGGTGGCGAGACGGAAAAGCGCGCCGTCGCGCTGGGCCTGCAACGCTGGGATGGTCGCGGCCTGTTCGTCGCGCAGCTGCGTGACGCGGATGACGTCCAGCTTCTGGTTGAGCCCGCGCTCAAAACGCGCCCCGGTGATCCGCACGGAGCGGTCGAGCAGGTCGACCGTGCGCTGCGCGACGGCCAGCTGCTCTGCATAGCTGGCGGCATCGACATAGGCGCGAACGGTATCGGCCACGACCGTGACCCGGACCGCATCGGCGTCCTCCTGCGCGGCGCTCAGGTCGGCCCGCGATGCTTCGACCCCTCGCGAGACCCGGCCGAACAGGTCCAGCTCATAGGAGACGGAAAGGCCGGCATCGACGGTGCGGCCCTCCCGGTCCGCGCCGGGCAGGGTCCGTGCCTGCGAAGCGCGCCCGTAAGTCCCGGACCCTTCGAAAGCCGTTTGCGGCAAGGTCTCCGAACGCGATCCGCGCAGGCTGGCCCGTGCCCGTTCGATCCGCGCCACGGCAACGCGGATATCCGTATTCGCCGCCAGTGCGTCCAGCACCAGGGCATCGAGCACCGGATCGTCGTAGAGCCGCCACCAGCCAGGCTGTACCGCAGCTGTCGACACCGCGGACGATCGAGCGCCGATGAATGCGGCATCGCCGCGCGGTGGAGGTGTGGGCGCGACATAGTCGGGTCCGGCGGCACAGGCAGCAAGGCTGGTCGCGGCAAGCAGTGCGGCAAGGAGACTGCGTGTTTTCATCAGGGTAACTCCTTTCACTCGGCCGGGGCGGGCAGGGGATCGTTCCCGTGCGGTCCGGCCGAAGGACGGCGGCGCAGGCGCTCACCCAGCGCGCGGCACACAACATAGAAGGTCGGGGTGAACAGCAGGCCGAACCCGGTGACGCCGACCATGCCGAAGAACACGGCCGTGCCCAGCGCCTGGCGCAACTCTGCGCCGGCTCCTTGTGCGATCACCAGCGGAACTGCGCCCAGGATGAAGGCGAAGCTGGTCATCAGGATCGGGCGCAAACGGGTACGTGCGGCAAAGACTGCGGCTTCGACCGGTGACATGCCCTGTTCGTCCTCGGCCTGCTTGGCGAATTCGACCACGAGGATCGCGTTCTTGGCCGCTAGCGCGATCAGCACCACGAGGCCGATCTGGGTTAGGATATTGTTGTCCATGCCGCGGATGTCGACACCCAGCATCGCCGCGAAGAGGCACATCGGCACGATCAGGATGATCGCCAGCGGCAGTGTCAGGCTTTCGTACTGCGCTGCAAGCACGAGGAACACGAACAGCACTGCCATTCCGAAGACGACGCCCGCGGTATTGCCGGCAGTGGTCTGCTGGAAGGCAATTCCGGTCCATTCGTGGCCGTAGCCTGCAGGCAGCGTATCGTCGGCGATGCGCTCCATCGTTGTCAGCGCCTGTCCGGTCGAATAGCCAGGCGCGACGCTGCCATCGACCTCGACGGCGCGTTGCAGGTTGTAGCGCACGACACGGTAGGGGCCGGTCTTGTCCTCGAAGGTCGCCACCGAACCGATCGGGACCATTGCGCCCGAATTCGAGCGGGTCTTGAGGTTGGCGATGTCCGCCGTCGAGCCGCGGTAGGGGGAATCTGCCTGTGCAGTGACGCGAAAGGTGCGGCCCAGCAGGTTGAAGTCGTTGACGAAGGCGGAACCGAGATAGACCTGCAGGGCTTCGAACACGCGCTCTGGCGGGACGCCCAGCATGTCTGCCTTGCGACGGTCGATATCGGCATAGACGCGCGGCGTGTTGAGGTTGAAGAGGGTATAGACCTGCTTCAGCTCGGGCGTCTGGTTCGCCTGGGCGATCATCGCGCCTGCGGCCTTGGCAAGCTCGGCATAGCCGCGTCCGTCCTTGTCCTCCACGATCATGCGATAGCCGCCGGGAGGGACGATGCCGTTGATGGTCGGCGGGGGCAGGAGGAGGACCTGCGCCTTGTCGAAGCCTTTCATCGCGGCCTGCGCCTGTTCCATGATGCTTTCATAGGTGACGCCCAGCTTCTTGCGTTCCTCGAAGCTCTTGAACGGGAAGTAGATGGCGGCGGCATCGGGGGCCGCGGTGCGTGACGGGCCGTGGAAGCCGGCGAACATCACCGCGCCGCGCAGGCCCTTCACCGGAAGGATGCGCTTGGCGACTTCCTGCGTCGCCTCGTCGGTGCGCGACAGCGATGAGCCGGGCGGCAGGAAGATGGCGGCCATGAAGTAGCCCTGGTCCTGCTGTGGCACGAAGCCGGTCGGTGTTGCCCAGAACAGGCCGACAGTCGCCGCGATGAGCGCGCCGTAGGTCACCATCATGCGCAGCGGCTTCCTCACGAGGCGCAGCGTAAGCCCGGCATAAGCCGCACTCATCCGTTCGAACCCGTGATTGAAACGGTCCGCGGCCGACTGGAGCAAACGCCTCCAGCGCGGTGCATCGGCGGGAAGGGGATGGCGTTCACGCAGCAGGATCGCCGCCAGCGCCGGAGACAGCGTGAGCGAGATCAGCAAAGAGATGGCCGTCGCAGTGGAAATCGTAACGGCAAACTGCTTGTAGAACGCACCCGAGATTCCGGAGATGAACAGGGTGGGCACGAAGACCGCGCAGAGCACCAGGACGATGGCGACAAGCGCGCCGGAAACTTCGTCCATCGAGCGCCTTGCGGCCTCGATCGGGCGCATGCCTTCCTCGATGTAGCGCTCGACATTCTCGACCACGACGATGGCGTCGTCGACCACGATGCCGATTGCCAGCACCATGCCGAAAAGCGAGAGATTGTTGAGCGAATAGCCGACGGCCGCGAGCATGACGGCGGTGCCGATCAGCGAAACCGGGATCGCCACGATCGGGATGATCGCTGCGCGCCAGTTCTGCAGGAAGACGAGGATGACGAGGACGACCAGCACCACGGCTTCGAGGAGGGTGTGATAGACCGCGTCGATCGACTGTCCGATGAATTCGGTGGGATTGTAGATCACCGAATATTCGAGGCCTTGCGGGAAGGACTGCGACAGTTCGTCCATCTGCGCACGAACCGCCTGCGCGGCATCGAGGGCGTTGGATCCGGGGCGCTGCATCACCGCGATGACCACGGTCGGTTTGCCCGAAAGATAGGTGTTGGTCGTGTAGTCCTGCGCGCCCAGTTCAACCCGGGCCACGTCGCGCACGCGTACCTGCCGGCCGTCCGCATCGGTGCGCACGATCACATCGCCGAACTGTTCGGGCGTCTTGAGGCGGCCCTGCAGTTCCACGCCGATCTGGTAGGCGTTTCCGGTATCGAAAGGCGGCTGGCCCAGCGCGCCGGATGAAACCTGTACGTTCTGCGCGCGCAGGGCCGAGACGATCTCGCCGGCGGTCAGGTCCAGCGCGGCCGCCTTGCCCGGATCGATCCAGATGCGCATGCCATAGTCGCGCGCGCCGAACAGGCGCACGTCGCCCACGCCGTCGATGCGGGCTAGCTTGTCCTTCACCTGGGTCAGCGCATAGTTCGAAAGGTAGTCGCGATCGAACGTACCGTTGGGCGACTGCAGGTTCACCACCATCAGGAAGTCGGGCGAGGACTTGCGGGTGACGACGCCGAGCTGCTGCACTTCCTGCGGCAGGCGCGGTGTCGCCACGGCGACCCGGTTCTGCACCAGCACCTGCGCGGCATCGAGATCCGTGCCGATCTTGAAGGTGACGGTGATTGTCACCTTGCCGTCGCCCGTCGACTGCGAGTCCATGTAGAGCATGTCGTCGACGCCGTTGATCTCCTGCTCGATCGGCGCGGCAACGGTGTCCGCGACGGTCTCGGCGGAGGCGCCCGGATATTGGGCGCTTACGGTGACCGTAGGCGGGACGATGTCGGGATACTGGGTGACGGGAAGGCCGATGAACGCAAGCGCTCCCACCACGGTGATGATCACCGCGATGACGCCTGCGAAAATCGGCCGGTCGATGAAGAACCGGGAAAATCGCATGATAATGTGCCCCTGCGATGGGGACGCGCGCCAATCGCGAACGCGTCCCCGTTACGGGTGGATCAGTTGTTGAGAGTCGCCTGCGAGGCCATCGGTACCGATGCGCCCGGTGCGGTGATCGTGTGCGTATCCGCAGCGATCATGCCCCTGCGGGTCTCGACCTTGGCGCCGGTGACGGCGGCCTGGTAGTTCGAGATCACCACCCGGTCCTCTTTCGAGAGACCGGAGCGGATGACCCGCAGGCCGTCGACCAGCGGCCCGAGTTCGACCGGCTTGGCCGCAACGGTGCCGTCCTGGCCGACGGTCAGCACCACCTTGCGCGCCTGGTCGGACTGCACGGCATCGTCGGGGACCAGCAGGGCCTTGGCCTTGGCGCCTTCCGCAAGTCGCATGTTGCCGAACATGCCCGGGGTCAGGAAGCCCTCGGGATTGTCGAGCACGGCGCGCACGCGGATCGTGCCCGAACGCGGATCGAGACCGTTGTCGGTGAAGTCTAGGCGGCCGTTCCACTTGTAATCGGCCTCGTCCTGCAGGCGCACCTGAACCCGCGCCGGTGCATGCCCCTGTTCCTGCTCGCGCCGGGCCTTGAGGAACAAGGCTTCGGAAGCATCGAACGTGAAGTAGATCGGATCGACGGCGTTGATCGTGGTCAGCAAAGTCGCATTGGCGTTGTTGTCTCCCGAGACGAGATTGCCGACATCCACGCGCCGGTCCGAGATCCGGCCGGAAATCGGGGCGCGCACGGTCGTGAACTCGACGTCGAGGGCGCGTTGCCTTGCGCGGGCCTGGGCAGCGGCGAGTGCGGCCTGGGCAGAATGCATGCGGGTGCGAAGCTGGTCGACTTCGCTGGCGGCCATGGCCTCGTCGCCGGAGAGCCCGGCCACGCGGTCATAGTCCGAGCGGGCGAGTGCCAGGGCGCTGCGTGCGGCGGCGACGTCTGCCTGCGCTTCGGCAAGGGCTGCGCGGTAGGGCCGCTGATCGACCGTGAACAGCGGCTGGCCCTGGCGAACGAATTCGCCGTCCTTGAAGTGGATCCGGGTAATCGCCCCCGAAACGCGAGGGCGCACTTCGACCGACTGGCTCGGCGCGAAGCGGCCGACGTAGTCGTCCCACTGGGTCACCTCGCGCACCAGCGGGTTGGCGGCCTGAACCTGGGGAACGGGCATCGCCACCGCCTCGGCCGTGGTGTCGTGAAGCAGGCTCCAGGCCGTTCCGGCGCCGACCAGCACGAGGATCCCGGCAATGGCTGCAAACCGCCGCTTGCGCGGCCGTTCGGGGCTTTCACTTGCCTGCCTGAAGGTCCGATCGGGGATGTCGATCTTTGCAGGAAAATTCACGCGGCAAGCCTCCGGAATGGCGCACGCATGCGCCCGATGGTATCGATGACGGCGCCGACCTGTGCCTCGCTATATCCGGCGGCCTGCGCTTCCCGCACGGCTGAGACCGGGAGGGTGTAGCCCTTGTGCCAGGCCTGCACGGCCAGCCTTCGCAGAGCTTCGAGCTGCTCGTTCGCAAGCTCGGGCGAGATCGGTTGCGGACCCAGGATCAGCCGGCCCAGCCAGGACCGCTTGCGCTGTGGCCGCAGGGTCTCCAGGCCGTCGGCGCGAGCGAGCTCGACGATGCGCTGCTCGAGGTCGGACAGTGCGGAGACTGCCTGGTTGCGTCGGGCGTCCTGTGCGGATCTGCCGGGAATAACCGGCAGTGCCTCCGGCGCCGCATCGGTGAAATCGATGAAGGCCATGGTTTCGTGCTCCCTGAAATGGCCGGCGCGCGCCCCGAGGGGTGGGGGGAAAGAAGGCGCGCGCCGGCCCGTTCCCGGCGCAAAGGGGGGCCGGGAAACTTAAATGCATTCAGCCTTGCGCGCAGACGGGCAGGCGTGCCCGTATTGGCGGTTGGCTCAGGTTCAAAATGTCGGAGGCCTTCCGCGGGGGGGGGGGGGGGTAGCGGAGGGCACCGGGACTCAGCCGGTGGGAACCGGCCAGGCAGTTGCAGTCATCAGACTTCCTTTACAGTGGTGAGTTAGATGGATACGTTCTGTACTGCGTGGTATATATTGCAATGCGCAAATTCGTCAAGCGCATTGTGTACTGATCGGTAAATTATTCCTTTGGGACCGGCAAGCTTAACGTGAAAGGCGCTGCGCGCGGTCTCATGTCGGCCTGACCACAGAAGGGCCGGCAAAGGACTGTCTCCCCAATGGGGACGTTCAGCGTTTGGGCCAGATCGCCATGAACGTGTCGGCGATCGCATCCAGTTCCGCGCGGGTCGCGCCGACTTGCGCCTTTACCGACATGCCTTGCAGGACAGTCATCAGGAATTGCGCCAAGGCCCGTGGCTCGACGCTGTCCGGAAGGTCGCCTTCAGCTCTGGCTTGCTCGAAGCGTGAGGCCACGGCCTCCTCGGATGAAAGGCGCCGGGCCAGGACATCCTTGCGGATCGATTCAGCCTCGGTGGTGCAGGCCACCGAACTGATCACGCCGAGGCAACCCTGCGGATCGATGTCGCCGCAATGGGTCCTGACGGCACCGCGCAGCAAGCGGTCGGCAACTTCACGGGCCGTCGGCGCCTCAAGCGAGCTCTTGATGTAGCAGAGCTTGTCGCGCTCATAGAGATCGAGGGCTTTCTTGAAGAGGGCCTCCTTGTTGCCGAAGCAGGCGTAGAGGCTGGGCTTGGTGATCCCCATGGCCTCGGTGAGTTCGGCCATGGATGCCCCTTCATACCCGTGCTTCCAGAACACGCGAAGTGCGCTGGCCAGCGCTTCCTCGGGATCGAACTCCCGCGGGCGGCCGCGTGTTTTGGTTGAGGGTGAGCATTCCATACCGATTGGTACATAGTGACTGGCCCACCGCTCGTCCAGTCACGCTTTGGTTGCAATGGCGGGCGAGGGCAATGCATTGCCACTCTCTCGGCAGGGGATTACTGGCCGCTGCCGTCTCTCGGCAGAGGCATCGGGTCTTTCCTGCGCTGCCTGCAATTCCGGGTCTTGCCGAATGTCCGCCGTCTTGCGCGCGGGTGCGCGATGGCTTGACCAGCCAGGCGGGGGCTCGCCTGGTTCATACCGATCGTTGAGTCATTCTCAACACCGTGCCGCGAAAGTTGTCACATCGTCTCCTACGTGACGAAAACGCAACGTCGCTATACGCTAACTTCGGTTGCCGGCGCAGCGGCCAGCTGAGAGATAACGCGGCATACGGGACTTCTGGGGAGGACAAGTTGAAGATTGCTTTTCTCGACGACTTTCACTGCGCCTATGCCGAAACGGATGGCGTGAAAAGACTGAAGGAAATCGGCGAGGTTACGATCTTCACCGAGCCCCTCGCCGGACCTGAGGCGTTGCGGGGCTACGAAGCGATCGTGGCAACGCGCGAACGCACCAAGCTTACGGCAGACTATATTGCCCGTTTGCCCGATGCCCGGATCATCGCCCAGACAGGCAACCATGCCTACCATATTGACCTCGCCGCAGCGCAAGAGCGCGGATTGGTCATTGCCAAGGCGACCGGGGGCTTTTGCGGCGCCGCGGGCGAGCTGGCATTCGGACTGATGATGGCGATCATGCGTCAGATCCCGGCTACCGACCAGGCGATGCGCAGGGGTGAATGGCCCATGCCGATGACGCGCGTCCTGCGCGGCAAGACGCTCGGCATCGTCGGGCTGGGCAATATCGGCAAGTTCGTTGCGCGCATCGCGCAGGTCTTCGGAATGCGTGTGCTCGCATGGGGCTCGCGCCTGACTCCCGAAACTGCCGCGGCGGAAAATTGCGAATACCGTACGCTTGAGGCGCTCATGGCCGAAAGCGACGTGGTTTCCATTCATGCGACGCTCAGTCCGCAGACGACCGGAATGATAAGCCGGGAGTTGCTTGGCCTCATGAAGCCGACGGCTTATCTGGTGAATACGGCTCGCGGGGCCATTATCGACGAGGCGGCCCTGGTCGACGTTTTGCGGGCGGGGGGTATCGCCGGTGCCGCGCTGGACGTATTCGAAAGCGAGCCACTTGCTGAAGATCATCCGCTGCGCGGCCTGCCCAATACCGTGCTGACGCCCCATCTGGGCTGGCCGACCGATGAGATGTACGACCAGTTCGCTACCGCCGCGGCCGACGCGATCATCGACTTTGTCAACGGTCGCGATGTGCCGCAATTCCTGCCCGGGCATTGACCCACAGAAACAAGCGCGGCGGGCCTCGGCTCATCCTGCAAGGCAGCCGCTAAAACAGGTGAGAGGAAATCAGTCTTGGCTGATCCCATAATTATCATAGGGGCCGGGCCGACCGGTCTGACCACCGCATTGTCGCTTGGCATGGCGGACATTCCGGTGCTGGTGCTCGAAGCGGAGCAGCAGCTGACCCATGACTTGCGTGCAGGTGCGTTCCATCCTCCGACGATCGAGATGCTCGACCGCCTCGGCGCTGCTGAGCGGATGTTCGCAGCGGGCGGGCTACCGCATGCCCATTGGCAATTGCGGGACCGGGTAGAGGGCCTTGTGGCCGATTTCGACCTGAACCTGCTGGCAGACGAAACGCGCTTTCCATATCGCCTGCATCTGGAACAGCATCGCCTCACTCCGATCCTGCTGGATCTGATCCGGACGACCACGCCGTCAGTGGAGGTCCAGTTCGGGCAACGCGTTACGGCGGTTAATCCGGACAGCGACGGCGTCACCGTCGAAACGGCAAGCGACACGTTCCGGGGGCGCTACGCAATCGGATGCGAGGGCGTGCGAAGCGTCGTGCGCGAGGCAATGGGCGTCAATTACGAGGGCTTCACCTGGGAAGACCGCTACCTGGCGACCAGCACTTCCTATCAACTGCAC